>CANBUF010000001.1 GCA_947372575.1 Alcaligenaceae bacterium
AATATGTGTGGCGCAGGGCACTGTGCTCAAGAATAAACCAATTACTCTGGTGGTGCCCTTTGCCCCGGGAGGTGGGACCGACAGTATCGCCCGCGAATTGGCCAAATATCTCTCTGAGCGTTTGGGCGTGACTGTTGTTGTGGATAACAAAGGCGGGGCCGGTGGAGCCATTGCCGCAGTCGGTGTCTCGCGGGCCGAAGCTGATGGCACCACGCTGCTGTTTGCAACCTCGACTTTTGTGACGCACGCGGCTTCGGATCCTGCACCGACCTACGATCCGGTTCGGGACTTTGCGCCTGTTGCGATGCTGGGGCGCGGCCCTTTACTGGTCGTGTCTTCGAAAGACTCTGGTTTGTTGTCGCTAGAACAAATGATTGCCGCAGCTAAAAAAAATCCAGGACATCTCACCTATTGTTCTGCGGGCCCAGGGAGTATCAATCATCTTGCGGCCGAACTGTTTGCACAGACGGCTGGTATCACCATGACGCATGTGCCGTATAAAGGCAGTGGGCCAGCAACGATGGATTTTCTCGCAGGTCGCACGCAAGTTTTTTTTGCAACAGTCCCGACGATGCGTACCTATGTGGATGATCATCGTGTGAACTTGCTTGCAGTGACCTCACAGGCGCGCTCACCGCTTTATCCCGATACGCCAACCGTAATCGAATCAGGGTTGCCACAGTATGACGTGTCAACCTGGTGGGGTGTGATGGCTCCTGCAGGCACGCCTGAGGCCGTTGTCGATTCACTCAATGCTGCCATTCAGGCTGTGACGCCGAAGTTGCGTGATCGCTTGCTCAGCGAAGGCGCAACGCCCTATTCAGACAGCCCTGCAAGTTTCGCAAATGCCTTGTCGAGTGAACTTGCAGCCTGGAGAAAAGTCACCCAGCACGGGTAGATTCAGGCAATAGCCTGAGTCAGACCATCTTGAGCGCAAAGGCCGCGATGGCAGACTGCATGTCCTCTTGTTCTCCGAGCGCTGCGGTCGCGTGAATGGAGAGTTGGGGGTGCAGGGTGCGTGCTTGCTCGAGCAAGAGTGGCAGATCTTTGCGGACATGGCTACCAACCGCAAGGAACAAGGGCACCACACAAATCTCTTGAATGCCTGTGCTGACCATCTGTTCAATTGCCTCAGGCAGGCTGGGTGTCATACATTCAAGAAAAGCGAGGGCCGATGGCCTGTCGTCCTGACGGCGGATATGCCCCATGATGGCTTCGAACGGCAGGCGCCAGTTCGGGTCCCGTGAACCATGTGCAAAAAGAATGACCCCTTTTTTGACTGAAGCGTTCATGTAGAAATTCCTGTTTGTGAAAATGCATGGTGCAATGCTTCGACCTGCATCATTAGCGTCTGTGGTGCGGGACAGGATCCTTTCAGGATCTGTGCGTAAAGCGCAGCAGTCGAAGCTGCATCAATTTTTTGTAAATATTCTGGCGGTGTTTCATCAAACTCAGCTTCTGTTATCCAGGCGCGTCCAGACTGATGAAGCGCAATGTTGAGCTCCGGTAATCGCCTGGGGCTCGCCACGGGCTCACCTTCGTGCCCACGCATGGATACGACGTTGGCCTGATGCAGTTTAAAAAACTCCTCCAGGATGACCGGATACGCAGGGTGGGTGTAATTGCTGATCTGATAGGACTGGGACTGAATCGGATTGATGAGCTTGGCCAGAATATGCCCTGAGTTGCGCACACCGATCACCTGGCGAACAGACAACAGTGTCTGCAGCGCAGGGCAGAGCACCTCAAGCGAACAGTAGGCGAGTTTGTTGTTTTCAAGAACGCTTTGCAGGTCCTCTTGCCGGGAAACAACTGGCCAGCCCATTTCTCTGAATACTTGTTCAGAACTGGTGCGCTGGGAATCGTCGTGTGTGCCGTGTACGAGCACCAGGTAACCCAGATCGGCCATCCAGCGTGCAAGCAGTGGCGTCATCAGGTGGGTTTTACGTGCGCCGTTGTAGGAAGGCAGGAGCAGCACCGGTTGCTTGAAGGTCAACGCGGGTAGCAGTGGTTTGACCGCATCGTAAAAGCCAGCCAGTTCGTCACTGGTTTCGCCTTTGAGACGCATCGCCATACAAAACGCACCAATTTCGAGGTCGGTCACGGAACGTGACAGTACCGCCTGCATGAGCGTACAGGCATCCGTGCGACTTAAGTTGCTGGCGCCTTTAGTGCCACGACCAATTTGTTTGAGATAAATGCTAATGGACATCAGAACCGATCATGGCTTTAATTTCAGGAAGACAAGAACCGCAGTTCGTGCCGCAGGACAGCGAGGCTTGCAGTGACTGCAGTGCAAGATCTTTGTCCAGAGCCGGGTGAGCTGCCAGATGGGCAGCAATGGCGTCTTGTGTGATATTAAAACAATTGCAGATGACGCGGCTGCGCGCAGCCATGGGTACAGGTGGTTTGATGCCTGGAATCAGCAAACGTCTGCCCAGTGCAGAAACGTCTGCCTGGGTTTCCAGGTAGTTCCTCAGCCAGATCCCTGCCTCAACATCCTTGGCTGAGCCGGTCAATAGTACCGAGGTGAGGTATTTTTCAGTGTCAGTATGGTTGACCGATAAGTGGCGCAGCGTGTTGTGGCGTGTGTCGCGAAACGACAATGATGAATTTTCGCCAGTCGTATACGCATTGAACAGGGTTTCAATACGCGCGAGCAGCGCAGAATCAAAGGGCTCAGTATGTGCCATTCTGAGCGACAAGCCGGTTTCCATCGTACCGTTTTTGGAACAATTTTCCTCACGCCCGAAAATCATCGCAGTCGCAAAACTAGCGTGTTCAAAAATTGATCTCAGTTCAATTTGCAGGCTGACTGCCTGATCCGTCGGGACCCAGGCAAAGGCATGTATGTGCCACGGCAGATTGGCTTTTGTGATTTTGACCGCTGCAAATTTTAGCTCTGGCTGCTCTGACACAGGATCGATCGCTGCGGTGGTGAGACTATTGACGCCGCGCGCGATCCCTTTGCCGGCATGACCCGATACGTGTTCGCTCCCCCAGTGCATAGCAATAAACGCCTGAGAAGGTCTAACCGAATCCGTGAGCCTAACGGGCAGGATTTGCACGCCACGACGGGAGGTGACATAGACCAGTTCACCCTCGACGAGATCCAGACGACGTGCGTCGAGTAAAGAGAGATCGACGCATGCCTGCGGCGCGTGGTCATTCAGACGCGCGAGCGTCCCGGTCCGACTCATGCCATGCCATTGATCACGCAGCCGTCCTGTAGTCAGTCCTATCGGATAGCGTGCATCCGTGTGCTCGGCCGTTGCCCGGTAAGGCTGTGCAATAAATCGCGCGCGTCCAGAAGGGGTCTGAAAGTGATAGTCTGTGTAGAGACGTGCCTGACCCGTCACGGCCCCTGTGGGATAAGGCCATTGCTGTGGGCCTTCGCGCTCAAGGTGCGCATAGCTCAAGCCCGTGATGTCCAGATCGCGTCCGCGCGTGGATTCACGGTGCTCTTCCCAGATCGACTGGGCATCTGAAAAATTAAACAGTGAGTGCCAGATACCGGATTGACCAGAGTGCATCCGGTTCTCAAGTCGGCGCGCAATATCCAGTGCAATTTCCCAGTCATTCCTGGATTCCCCAAATGCCGGTAAGGCTGCACGCACGCGTGAAATTCGGCGTTCTGAATTTGTGACCGTACCTTCTTTTTCGGCCCAGGTGGTGGCGGGGAGTAGTACGTCGGCATAAGCCGCTGTGGCAGTGTGTGCGTAGGCCTCCTGGACCACTACAAACTCCGCCCGTGCCAGTGCCTCGTGCACGAGCGTTTGATCAGGCAGAGACTGTGCGGGATTGGTGCAGACAATCCAGATGGCTTTTAATTTTCCTGACCGAAGCGCCTCGAACATCGGGACTGCCGTCAGACCTGGCGTGGCCGGTACGTTTGGGATTCCCCAAAGCCTGGCGACCTCTTGCCTGTGCTCCGGGTTTTTCATGTCACGATGTGCAGACAGCAAATTTGCCAAACCACCCACCTCGCGTCCCCCCATCGCATTGGGCTGTCCCGTCAGGGAGAACGGACCTGCACCCGGTTTACCGATCTGCGCGCAGGCCAGATGCAGATTGATAAGCGCCGTATTCTTGTCCGTGCCGGCAGCTGACTGATTCAACCCCTGGCAGTACAAGGAGAGTGTCGCAGGGGATTGCGCAAAGTGACGGGCAGCTAGTATCAGATCCGCTTGAGCAATTCCGCATATCTCAGCCACCGCCTTGGGTGTGTAGTCTTTGAGCAGATTTTTAAGCTCGGCAAAGCCTTCGGTATGTGCCTCAATAAAGCGCTGGTCCGTCCAGCCTTCCCAGAGCATGATGTGCAGCATACCGTGATACAGCGCGACATCGGTGCCAGGCAATATCTGCAGAAATAGATCCGCCATGCTGGCCGTATCCGTCTTGCGCGGATCGACAACGATCAGTTTGAGGTTGGGATTTTTTTCGCGAGCCGCTTCAATCCTGCGAAACAGAATGGGATGTGCGTAGGCGGTATTCGAGCCCGTGATAAAGATTGTGCTGGCATGGTCAAGGTCTTCGTAGTTGCAGGGTGGCGCATCCGCACCCAGGCTTTGCTTGTAGCCAGCCACCGCACTTGACATGCACAGTCGAGAGTTGGTGTCGATATTGTTGGTGCCGATCAACCCTTTAGCGAGTTTGTTAAAGACGTAATAATCTTCGGTCAACAACTGCCCGGACACATACAGTGCAACGGCATCGGGGCCATGCTCGGCAATGATGTCGGAGAATCGGTCTGCTACGGTCTGGCAAGCCTGCTCCCAGCTGACACGCTGCCTTGTCGCAGTTTTAATGGCGCGCAGCTCTGGGAACTGCGCGCGGGACTGTGCATAAATGTGCGGCTGTGCCGTCAGCCCGAGCGTTGCGCCTTTGCTGCACAGCCGACCAAAATTGGCAGGGTGCGCCGGATCGCCACTGACTTGTTTGATCTGGATGTGCCCGTTGACGGATTCCGTTTCAATCAGCATTCCACAGCCTACGCCGCAGTAACAGCAGGTCGTGGAGGTCAGGTGCGTAGACGCAACAAGTTCAGCCATCAGGACCCAACCAGTTGAGCCTGTTGCAGGTAGATGTCATCTTCCACGCATTTCACGTTGAAGCTGCGTGCGCAGCCCTGATCAGGTGCCTGTGCGCAGCCATCCTCCAGTCCGATCGTCCAGGCATGCATGGGGCAGGTTACGCTCTGGCCGTGCACAATCCCCTGGGATAAGGGCCCACCCTTATGTGGACAGTGATCCAGCACAGCAAAAATCGCGTCATCCAGTGTTCTAAAAATTGCAATCGGCCCCGCATGTGCGCCGGACACCACTCTGGCACCCAGTACAGGGATCTCAGATTTTCGCGCGACTAACTTCCATTCATGATTGGGCATGGTGGGATTCCAGGGTTCAAGTAGTCGCCAGCGTGATCGCTTCAAACTGTTTTATATCAACGCCTGCACGTTCAAAGTCTTTCCAGGGATCTGGTGCATCTTTGAGCGCATACAGCAGCCGTTCGTAGAGGGCGTGGCGTCCAGCATGATCAACGAGCACACGTTGCTTGACATAGTCCATGCCGACGCGCTGGACATAGTGCACCGTACGTTCGAGGTACCAGCCTTCTTCACGGTAGAGCTGGATGAATGCTCCCGAATATTCTTTCACTTCGTCATCGGTCTTGAGTTTGCACAAGAACTCGGCGACTTCGGTTTTAATACCGCCATTGCCGGCAATATAAATTTCCCACCCGGAGTCGACGCCGATCACACCGACATCTTTGATCCCGGCTTCTGCGCAATTACGGGGACATCCGGAGACTGCAAGTTTGACTTTATGTGGCGCGTACATGCCAAACAGCATATGCTCGAGCTCGACGCCCATGTTCATGGAGAGCTGTGTGCCAAAGCGGCAATGCTCTGCACCGACGCAGGTTTTGACTGTCCGGATTGATTTACCGTAGGCGTGTCCCGAGGGCATACCCAGGTCTTGCCAGACGGCAGGCAGGTCTTCTTTTTTGATGCCGAGTAAATCAATGCGCTGTCCACCCGTGACTTTGACCGTTGGAACATTATATTTTTCGGCGACATCGGCAATCCGCCTGAGTTCTGAAACGTTGGTGAGACCACCCCACATTCTAGGAATGACGGAATAGGTTCCATCTTTCTGGATGTTGGCATGCGCACGCTCGTTGATGAATCTCGATTGCGGATCATCCTGTGCTTCATGGGGCCAGGTGGAAATCAGATAGTAATTCAGTGCGGGTCTGCAGCTCGCACAGCCGCTAGGCGTGCGCCAGTTCAAGCCCGTGCGGACCGCCGCTTGCGTCAGGTATTTATTTTCGCGGATGGCAATCCGGATGTCTTCATGTGACGCATCCGTGCAGGCGCATATCGCTTTTTTCTTGGGTGTTTCGGAATAACTCGTACCCAGGCAGTTCATCAGAATTTGTTCAACAAGACCTGTGCAAGAGCCGCAGGAGGCGCTTGCCTTGGTGCACTTGCGGACATCTTCGAGCGTAAAGAGTCCCTGATCCTGAATTGCACGGGTGATTGTGCCTTTGTTCACGCCATTGCAGCCGCAGACCTCATCGTGGTCGAGCATGGCGGCTGCCTTGTTGTGACCCTCGTGCCCCACATCGCCGATATTCGATTCACCAAAAATCAAGACGTCGCGCATACTGGCAATATTTTTTTCTTCACGTAGCAATTTAAAATACCAGGTTCCGTCTGCGGTGTCACCATAGATGCAGGCGCCCACTAACTTGTCATCCTTGACGACGAGTTTTTTATAGACGCCCGCGAGCGGGTCAGACAAGGTGATTTCTTCGCAACCTTCGCCACCCATAAAGTTTCCGGCCGAAAAAAGATCAATGCCAGTGACTTTCAGTTTGGTTGAGGTCACCGAACCTGCGTAGCGTGCAATGCCAAACTCTGCAAGGTGATTGGCGCAGACTTTGGCCTGTTCGAAGAGTGGTGCCACGAGTCCATAGACTGAACCGCGATGGTTCACACATTCGCCGACCGCATAGACCAGCGGATCAAAGGTTTGCATCGTATCGTTGACGATGATGCCACGCGAGCAGTGAATCCTGGCGGCTTCGGCAAGTGTAGTGTTGGGACGGATACCCGCTGCCATCACCACCAGATCGGCAGGGATTTCTTGTCCGTCTTTGAAGCGAATTTTGCCGACGCGCGAGCCGTCTGCACTGGGGAGTAACGCTTCGGTATGGGTGCCAAGACGAAAGTCAATCCCGCGAGCCTCCAGACTTTTTTGCAACAGGTTTGCAGCGATCAAATCCAGTTGTCGATCCATCAGCCAGGACGCCAGATGCACGACGGTGACCTGCATGCCTCGTACACGTAAACCGTTTGCTGCTTCAAGTCCCAGCAATCCCCCGCCAATCACGACGGCATGCGTGTGGTGCTCGGCCGCCGCGATCATCTCGTTGGTGTCTTTGATATCGCGGTAGGCAATGACGCCTGGCAAATCATTGCCCGGCACTGGCAGAATAAAGGGTAACGAACCCGTTGCCAGTAGCAAGCGATCGTAGGACTCGATCGTGCCATCTGCAGCGTGCACTTCGCGCGCCATGCGATCGATTTTTACGACGGTTTTGTTCAGATGGAGCTTAATGCCGTTTTTGGCATACCACTCCAGATCATTGAGTATGATCTGTTCGACATTTTGTTCGCCTGACAACACGGGCGAGAGCAGAATGCGGTTGTAGTTAGGATAGGGTTCTGCACCAAACACTGTAATGTCATAAAGTTCTGGTGCGATCTTGAGCAACTCCTCAAGCGTTCTGACCCCCGCCATACCGTTGCCGATCAGCACGAGCTTCATCTTTTTCATGACGGTTCCAATCAGGCTGCAGCCAGCGCTGGGTTACCTTGTTTACGATAGAGGAAATCAATGACAGCCGTGCGGCACTCTTGATAGTGTGGATTGTTGGCTAACTCAACGCGGTCACGCGGACGGGGGAGCGCAACAGTGAGGATTTCACCGATGCGAGCAGCCGGCCCATTTGTCATCATGACGATACGATCTGAGAGAAGTACTGCTTCATCGACATCGTGTGTGACCATAATGGCCGTGCTTTGCGTGGCCGCCATGATCTTCATCAACTCATCCTGCAAGTTGGCGCGTGTGAGGGCGTCGAGGGCACCAAACGGTTCGTCAAGCAGCATCACCTGAGGCTCCATCGCTAGCGCACGCGCGATACCCACACGCTGCTTCATGCCGCCAGAGACTTCATGCGGCATCTTGTGTTGTGCCGCGGTTAAGCCCACGAGTGCCATGGCTGCCGAGGTACGATCCTGCAGTTGTTTTTTTGATTCTGTTGATGCAAAAACGCGCTCGACTCCAAGGTACACATTTTCAAAGCAGGATAGCCAGGGAAGGAGTGAATGGTTTTGAAACACTACAGCTCGACTTGGACCCGGACCCGCGATTTCACGGCCAGCACAGATGAGTCGTCCTTGAGTTGGCATGGTCAGTCCTGCGATCAGATTCAGCAAGGTCGATTTGCCACAGCCAGAGTGTCCGATCAAGGACACAAACTCGCCTTTGCGAATATTCAGATTGATATCTTTCAGAGCAACAAAGGGGCCTTTTTTTGTTTTAAAGGTTTGCTGCACATCTTCAATCATCAGGTAACGGTCAAATTGCGCGTTCGTCATGGGACCGCCTGTTCAGGAATAGGTAAATCGTTTGGCGATGGCCAGCATGCAGTACTCAAGCATGAGTCCCACAATGCCGATGACAAAGATTGCAATGATGATGTTTTCAACCTTGAGGTTGTTCCATTCGTCCCAAAGCCAGAACCCAATGCCCACACCCCCCGTGAGCATTTCTGCAGCCACAATTACGAGCCAGGCCGTGCCGATCGACAGGCGCACGCCCGTCAGCATGTAGGGCAGAGTGGCTGGAAATAAAATCTTGGTGAATACTTTCCACTCTGAGAGATCCAGTACCCGGGCAATGTTGGTGTAGTCCTGTGGAATCTTGCTCACGCCTACGGCGGTATTGATCACCATCGGCCAGATCGAGCAGATAAAAATGCACCAGATCGCTGCGGGGTTGGCCGCTTTGAAGAGCAGCAGTCCGATGGGGAGCCAGGCCAGGGGAGAGACAGGACGCAACAGATTGATGATCGGCGAGGTCATCGCCTGGAACAGACGAAAACGTCCAATTGCGAATCCAACAGGAATACCGACCAGTGCGGCCAGGCCGAAACCCAGTGCCACGCGTCTCAGTGAGGACAGGATATTCCAGCCGATGCCTTGATCGTTTGGTCCATTCGAGTAAAAGGGATCTGAAAAAAGCTCAATAGCGGCATTTAACGTAAAACCGGGCGAAGGGATTTCTTTGATGCCCAGATGAATGCCTTGCCAGATCAGAATAAACAAAGCGAAACCCATGCAACCGAGCAACGCTGGCAGCACAGGATCCAGGACTCTAAAAATCTGATCTCGCAAGGCTTGTCGCCTTTCTTCACGCAGACGCAGGGCCTGTATTTCAACTTCTTCTCCTTGCAAACGGTCAGTAAGCTGAGTGTTTGTTGTGTCTGTCGTGTCTGTCATCGGGCTAGCCCTTTATCTTGAAGCTGTCTGCGTAAGCCACGGGGTTGGTTCCATCCCAGATAGCGCCATCCATCAAGGTTGAGCTGCGCATCTCGGACTTGGGGAGCGGCACGCCTGCCTGTGCGGCGGCTGCGGTATAGACGTCGATGCGGTTGACCTTCTTGGCGACGTTGAGGTAATCGGGATGTTCCTTGAGCAGGCCCCAGCGTTTTTGCTGCGTGAGGAACCACATGCCATCGGACAGATAAGGGAAATTCACCAGCCCGTTGTTATAAAATTTCATCGCGTCCGGGTCGTCCCATTTTTTGCCCAGGCCATCTTCATAGTGTCCGAGCATGCGCCCCAGAATGACGTCCATCTCCGTATTCACGTAGGATTTTGCGGCAATAGTTTCTGCTGTTTTTTTCTTGTTTTCGTCCGAGGCATCAATGAATTTTGAGGCCTCCAGTATTGCGGCTGTCATCGCGCGAGCAGTATTCGGATAGCGTTCGACAAATTCAGCTGTCGTTCCCAGCACTTTTTCAGGATGGTCTTTCCAGATGGCTTGCGTGGTGGTGCCCGTAAAGCCGATCTTGTCGACGATCGCACGTGCATTCCAAGGCTCACCCACGCAGTAGCCGTCCATGTTTCCAACGCGCATGTTTGCCACCATTTGCGGAGGTGGCACGGTAATAATTTTGGCATCTTTCATTGGATTGATACCATTGGCGGCCATCCAGTAATACAACCACATGGCATGCGTGCCCGTCGGGAAAGTCTGCGCAAACGTGTATTCGCGTGGCTCCTTTTCCATCAATGCTTTGAGGGTCGCGCCATCTTTGACGCCCTTGTCTGCAAGTATTTTTGAAAGCGTGATGGCCTGACCATTGGTACTCAAGGTCATCAGGACGGCCATGTCTTTCTTTGGACCGCCAACGCCGACCTGCACGCCATAGATCATCCCGTAAAGCGCATGGGCAGCATCGAGTTCTCCGCTGATGACCTTGTCACGCACGCCCGGCCAGGAGGCCTCTTTCGAAGGCTGAATTTTCAGTCCATATTTTTTGTCGAAGCCCATCACC
Organism: Alcaligenaceae bacterium; assembly: GCA_947372575.1. Next base: position 10,636 of record CANBUF010000001.1, read on the forward strand.
GAGGCCATCACCACCGAGGCGCAATCGGTAAGTGGGATAAAGCCGACTTTGACTTCCGGTTTTTCAGGGGCGTCACTGCCTGCAGCCCAGGCACCCGCTTTGACGAGCGGGTCGACCAGCGCCAGTAGACTCGCTCCACCAACCGATTGAGCTGTTTTGGCCAGAAGCTTGCGACGCGCGGTGTTACGAATCGTCTTGTTAGGGGGGGTCGACATAGTTTCTGACTCCTGGACAGAATGTTTGGGTTCTGTACCAGAATAAGCAATTCCTGTGCCAACATATACGGGCTGCTATCTAACGCGATAGCGATATTTTCGTCAGACTTGAGGAAGGCCAGTTGGCTAAGTTTGTTTTATATAAATGATGGTGCATTCTGAATTTGAATGCTGTGAATGGTGCATTTTTAATAAAATTATGCACGATTTGATGCGGCGCAATAGGCGATACGCCAAATTCAATATTGCGCGTTTGAGTGTGCAGGCTGTGTATGTTCCGTGTGGCAATGGCAATGTATTGTTCGCCTGGACAAAATGGACGTTTGACTAATCGTTCATCGTTTGATTTGGCGAACTGTACGCATGGCTTATTTTCGGTCGAGCGTTTCGATTTTTTTCAATGCACCGGCAATCGCATCACCTGAAAGGTTGATGGCTGGAATACCTCTGAATACGAATGCAATTCCCGCAACGGCTTGCAGCTCTTGAACGCTTGCGCCGGCACGCAAGGCCGCTACGGCGTGATTTTCTGCTGCTTGTGAAAGATTCATGAGCAGCATGCCAAAGGCCATCAATTGACTGGTCTTCAAGTCCAGGGCTTGCGGCTCAAGCAATTGCGCACGCAGGTGTTCGATGCCTTCGGTCATGTCCGGGGCCGTCTGCATGCCCAGCGCGATGCGGGTATGGATACGCTCCGGGACAAAGCCCAGAATATGTTTGTAATTGGCCTCAAGCGTATCGATTTTTTCTTGCGGTGTTGCGTGCGTGTTGGTTTGAGCTTGATGCATGTTGTCGTTTTCTATTCAGTGTCCGGCGATCAAACTGCCTGGTAAGGTTTGAAATCGTAGAGTTTTTCGGGGTTGGTCACGAACAGTTTTTGCCGGGCTGTTTCGTTAGGAATCCAGGTTTCGAGCAGATCTAGCAAGTCAATGTCGTCAGGCATGTTCTTTGGAATCCCGGGATGTGGCCAGTTTGTGCCCCACACACAGCGATCAACGTGGTGGTTGAGCAGGGTTTGTGCAAACATTTTCATGTCGGGATAGTCTGGCATACCGACAGCAGGAAGCGGAGCATCGGACATGCGATACCAGCTTGAAATTTTGACCCAAGTGTCTGGCTTATTGTCCAGGAGGCGACGAATCACCTTGAATTCTTCGGACTCGACGCCCACGTCACCCCGGATGCGTCCCATGTGATCGAAGACCAGACCGACCGGACAATCCATCAGGCGCTTTTCCAGACCGATCCAGTCCGCACCCTTGAGAATGTTGATTTCAATATGCCAGCCGAATTCGGCAATGCGGTCGGCAATTTTTTCTAGATCGCGGGTCGTTGCACCATTCGGGTACTGATCCATCAGGCGGGCCGCACGAAAGCCTGCCTCATGTAGTTTTGCGATATGTGCGCGGCTGGCGTCCGGTGCGATGGCCGCGACGGCGCGAAATCTATCTGGATCGGTGCGAATGAAGTCTTCTGTAATCGAGTTGTCAAAAGCATAGGTCGAGCCGTGGACCTGGACACCCCGGTGCACGCCCATGATGCGATGCATATTGAGCCAGGATTCCCTTGTGCAGACAGGAGGCGTGTATTTGCGTGCGGGATCCATTGGATACTGGTCATACTTGTCAAAAATATGCGCATGACAATCAATCGTGCCTGCAGGAACCTGGCGCAAGGGGGCGCGTAAATCAAGTACGGGAGACAGTAAGGTCTGGGTCATTGGAACGTGTTCTCTGATTGGGCGTTTTAGGCTGTAGGTGTTGAGTGATGGGTATTGAGCAATTCGTAATGTGCAATTCTTAACGTGGAATGCCTGAAAGATTATTCATTAATGACGATGTTGGCAGCCTTGCCAATCGCCAAGGAATTTGCATAATCTTCGTTTACATATTTCTGAAATGCGGGTCGATCCAGTGTGATGATGTCGACCCCTAGGTTCGCAAATCTTTCCTTCACCTCAGGACGACTGAGCGCTTGTTTGAGCGCGGCCGTGAGTTGATCCATCACGGGCTGCGGGATGCCGACGGGACCAAAGATCCCTGTGTAGGTCACCATATCGAATTTTGGAATTCCAAGTTCTTCAAAGGTTGGAACGTCCGCAATCAGTGGCGAGCGGGTGATGCCCGTTTGTGCAATGGGGATGATCGTGCCATTGCGGATATGTGCAATCGAGGCCGTGAGTTGATCCATCATGGTGTCGATCTGTCCGCCCACCAGATCATTGAGTGCTGGGCCACTTCCTTTATATGGAATGTGATTAAGCTTGATGCCCATACGCAAGGCGAGTAGTTCAAGCGCGAGGTGCTGACTCGAACCATTGCCCGCCGAGCCGATCGATATGACGTCTTTGGGGTTGGCGGACTTTGTTTTGAAGTCCGCAAAATTCTTTATGTCGCCTTTGGCTGACGCGGATAGCACCATTGGGACGGAGTGAATGGGTCCAATGGCTGCGAGCTCGGTCGTTGGGTCGTAGGGGGCTTTTCTTGCCAGCGCCGGCCCCACTGAAATCGAACCGCTTGACCCGAGCATGAGCGTGTAGCCATCGGGCGCTGAGCGAACGACGCTGGTGGTACCGATAAAGCCTCCCGCACCCGGCTTGTTTTCGACAACAACCTGCTGGCCGAGAATCTCTGAGAGTGCGGGTGCGACCGCGCGGGCCGTGATGTCGACATTGCCACCGGGTGCCCAGGGCACGATCAGCTTGATGGGTTGTTTGGGAAAGTCCTGCGCCAGGACTTGGGTACTTGTTGCAAGCAGCGCAACGAGAAACCCTGTGCAAAGTGAGCGCCGTGTGCGACGCGCGATGAATTGTTTAGTGTGCATGTCTCTCTCTGAGTGGTTCGGCTTGCTATCCGAACATCTTGTTTTATGTCCTAAGACTAGGATGTCTGCACTCTGGATGCAAGAGATTTATTCAGGGATTTTCCGCTAGACTCTGCAAAGATCAGCCTGACACTATTATCATCACAACAATAATATCCAAGACATTTTTACAGGAATTTCAGCGTGAGCACATTTAATGCATCGGCCAAAGGCGTTTACTTAATTACCGTCACGCCCTTCAAGGACAATGGCGAACTCGATCTGGTGAGTACGGACAAGATGGTGGACTTCTGTCTGGAGTCCGGTGTCACGGGTTTAACCATTCTGGGCATTATGGGTGAGGCCACCAAGTTGACTGCTGAGGAATCCCGCCAGTATGTCAAGCAAGTGCTGGCACGCGTTCAGGGCAAAGTGCCCGTCATCGTTGGCGCCTCTGCCCCCGGTTTTGCACCTATGTCTGAATTGACTAAAAGCGTCATGGATATGGGCGCCGATGGCGTCATGGTCGCGCCACCACCATCGGTACGCACGGATGATCAGATTTGCGGGTATTTTGATATGGTGAACGAAACCCTGGGCCCTGATGTGCCCTGGGTGCTGCAGGATCACCCTGTCTCGACCACCGTGCAGATGTCAACGGCAGTCGTGCTGCGCATTCTCAAAAACTCACCGACGTGTGTCATGCTCAAGCACGAAGACTGGCCTGGACTGGCAAAATTGTCTGCGATTTGCAGCGCCATGGAAAAAGGCGAACTGAAACCGACCTCGATCCTGACCGGCAATGGTGGTGGCCTGTTTTTACCAGAAGAGCTTTTGCGTGGCGCCAACGGCGCCATGACCGGGTTTGCGTATCCCGAGATGATGGTCGAGGTCTGTCGCGCCCATGCCGCCGGAGATATCGATCGCGCATTTGATGTTTTTGATGCCTATCTGCCGCTTGCCAAGTATGAGCAACAGGCTGGTATCGGTCTGGCGGTCAGAAAGCACATTCTCGCGCAGCGCGGCGTGATTGCCTCGTCGGCCATCAGAAAGCCAGGGCCCAAGCTCTCTGCGCTGGATATTGCAGATATTGAGCGCCTGACGGTACGCCAGCAGAAAAAACTCCACGCTCTCGGATAATCCCGTCCGCGCTGTCGCTCCTCCCCAAGTGCGCCAGCAGCCTCGTAAGTCAGCGCTGTCGCTCCACCCAGGTGCGGCAGCATCATCGTCACTCTGCGCTCTCGCTCCACTCAGGTGCGCCAGCACCGTCATCAGTCAGCGCTTGCACTTCACTCAGGCGCGATGGCAGTGTAGAGCCTCTGTTTGTTTTCTGTTTGTTTAACGACGCTTGAACGTCTGACTTAGAAACAGTAACAAACTGATGAGTGCGATGGTCGCGGCGGCCAACTGTAATGGATGGGATTCAGGGAAATCAATTTCCTGTGTCACAAGCATATATATGCACAGGATGAGTCCCGGAGACAGCGCCCGGATCAGCCAGGAATTGGGCTGCAGAATCCGTGCTGGAATATAGGTGGCAAACTGTGCACCGCTCATCCCGCCCAGCAGTCCAATTGCTGCACCAGCGAGCACATCTGCAGGCCAGTGCGCGCCGACCGCTATGCGTGCGACACCTGCACCAATTGCCAGTCCGAACAACCAGAGCCAGGATTTCCTTTTTCCTGGTGCTGCACTGAAATAAAAGGCTGTAGCCAAGGCAAAGGCGGTCAGGGTATGGCCGGAGGGCATGGACAGTGCAGTCAGTGGTTTGCCGAGAATGTGAAAAGTTGCCTCATCGAGCACGCCCGCTGGACGTGGCATCTCCAGGGCAAGCTTGAGGATGCGTCCAAGCCCACCCGCGACAGCACCCGCGCACACGCCCGCTGCCAGGGCACGTGGGGCCAACAGTAACAGTGGTGAGGCCAGTGAAAACACATACCAGCCATTGCCAAACAAATCAAAGAATACCCAGACCATATCGGGCAATGTCTGCGCCGCATGATTCACATAGAGAAAAATCGCAGCAGGTGTGGATGTGACTGTCGAGAGCAGCCAAAGCGAGAGCGGGACAAGGGGTAATAACCAGGCCAGAAAAGAGACTTGTGGTGTGATCTGAAATTGATTGCGAGGCAAATTCGTATTACGCATGGTGGATGGCTGCAGCATATTGAAGAGCTATTTTTTCGAGAACCTGGTCAACAGTGATTGCACGCATGCAAACATTATCCGTGCAGGGTGTTTTGCGATGGTTCGCCGCGCTCACGCAGGGTGAGCAGGCGAGTTGCGCCGTGATGGGAATCGACTTACCAAGCGAACCATATAAAGCAGGTGTTTCAGGACCGAACAACACAACAGTATGCAGACTGGTGACTGAAGAGAAATGACCCGGTCCAGAGTCGTTGGTCACCATCACATCGGCAAGCGTGTAGAGCGCAGGTAACTCTGCAAAGGAGACTTGCCCTGCAAAATTCAGGGCATTTGCCACGCCAGCCTGTACACGGACGTTTTCAACATAATCGAATTCAGCTGGAGAGCCGGTAATCAGAATCAGGCAGTCAGGCCATTTTTTGTGAAGCGCCACGATTAGTTGGGAAAAACTCTCGGGTGCCCAGCGTCTTTGGACCAGCAATTCACTCGCATTTGGATTGACTAAAAAGAAGGGCTGCGTACCAAGCTCAAAGGGCAGCTTGGCGTCAGCGGCGAGTTTTCCGATTCGACTGAGCACAGCGTTACGCGCGGTGGGATCGATGACAGCCTGCGCGATGCGTATTGCGGAATCAGGAATGAAAATCTTACTGAATGGAAGCTCTTGCTGCACAGCAAACGCGGCATGCACAAGTGATAAAAAGTTTTTGGCAATATGTATGTGGGGGTTGTAATGCACTTTGTGCGTGAGCATGCTGCCACGCCAGAGTCCTTCGCCATGAAAGATGTGATAACCCACGCGACGTCTGGCGCCGCACAGTCCAGTTAGCAGGGCCGTAAATCGAGAAAACAATTCAAGATCAATGACGGTATCGATCTTGCGCTGCCGGGCGGCGATCAAAAAGGCGACGGTATCGCGCACCAGTGACCAGACGCTTGAGGCATCGATGGTAAAGATGTTTTTTGCAGCCACAGTATTCAGCAGCGAGAGGCTGGCCTGATTGCTTTTAAAGATCAGGAAAAATATTTCGGCACCCCGTGCTTGCGCTTCGCGCATCGCGGGATCCACAATAATGGCGCTGCCCATTTCAGACAATTCGATGAAGAGCAGTTTGCGCGGTTGCGCAGGGGCACCCGAACACATATTTTTTATACGGGCGATTAAAGCTACGACAGGACTGATTAACGCGCAGAGCGGGACGCCCACCAACCTGTCGATGGTGCGCATGGTGTCAACGCTTAAACTCATAAAAGACTCATTTGTGTGTGGTGCCTGTAGGCACCGCTTTCGGATCGGAGGAGTGGCGCCGTTTGAGTAGCGAATACGCGCCGGGCAAATAGGTGATCACGGATACCAGGCCAAAGCAGACGGAAGCCAGCACGGTGACTCCGGCATCGACGCCCCAAAGCGTCAGTGCTGCAGACAAGGTTGCTTCTCTGAGGCCCCAGCCAGAAATACTGATAGGTAGCATCATCAGCAAACCGAGTGCGGGCAGGCCAATCATCAGAGCTTGCAATGGGACGGTCGCTCCGAAGGCGTGCAAGCAGCACCAGAACGACAGCATGCCAAAGGTATGGGTGGTGACGGACAAAATCATTTGCGGCAACACCGCAGGCCAGCCAAAAGCCATGTTTAAACCCGAGAGGGCGCTAGGCATACCCAGACGTACGATTAATTTGTGAATCAGTTGGCGTGAGGCCTGCAGATTTAGCAGTAGACAGGCCAAGGCAGTGCCGCCCAGCATGGCAACCAGAGCCCACCAGCCAAGTGGTTCGGCCCAGGGGCCAACCATGACACCACCGATGATCAGGCCGAGTGCGCCGAGAATGTTGTTACCAATGAGTCCGAGTCCACGATCCAGTGTGACGGCCAGAAACCCCAGTCTTAAACGCGGGGGAGCCTGATGCAGGTCAATCGGCTCATGCAGTTCCTGGGACAGCGTGGGCAGTTTTTGTGCATGTCCGCGTCCATGCCGTGCTGTGCGACTGCCTTCGATGGACCGGTAACTATCCCCGCCAATCGTACTGGGCAAGCCCTGGTTGATCAGTCCACCGGCAAAGTAAAGTGAAATAAATGTCCACCAGGACTGATGCAGTCCAAGGCTACGCATCAGGACACCCCAGCGCACGGTTGCCAGGAGGTTGGCACAGATCGTGACCGCCCAGGCCAGTACCAGCCAGAGAGGCTGCATCTCGATCTGGGTATGGGTGAGTGTTTGCCAGTCAATATTACGGACCGCCAGCCATAACAGCAGCAGTGAAAGCAGAATGCGTAAGTAAGGCCAGAGAGCTTTAAACGTTTTTTTCAAGGAAATTTGCCTAATGCGTTGGTGCGGCGCCCGCACCCCAGTTGCGACAGTGATAAAAACTGAAGTCCGACACGATACGTCCCAGTCGCTGAATGTCGAGATGATCAATCAGCGCGCAAGACTCAAAACCGCCGGGTTCTGTGGGTAAATCAAAGCGCATTTGTGACCAGTTTACAAAAAGACTGTCACTTCCTGCAGGAATCTCTCCAAACCAGAGGTCAAACTGATCAAAACGATCATCCAGAACAAAAACGGGGGTGGGCCGGGTATACCAGGTCATACGACTGCCGAGTGTCCAGTTTCGCACCGAGATTGAGTGAATGTCGTGGTCATGCGCCAGTGTGCGAGCCAGGCTGCCCGCCCGGTCCCAGCCCCATAAGTCTGCCAGTGGATTTTTTTTACCCCAGGCATGTTCCTGGCTGATCCCGGGTAGTCCGATGAAAAACAGCAGGGTAAAGGCCAACAGGCAGAGAATGGCCTGAGCGCGAACGCAGGCCGTGATCCAGGCCTTGTGGCCGGCGTACCACTCTTTTGCCAGCGCATTGGCTGCAAATGGAATGGCCGCTAGCCAGGCCGGTCCGGTCCAGTGAGGCAGGCTGCCACCCCCGCCTGAAAGGTACGCCGTGAGAGCAAAAGGCAGGGAAAAAAACAGTAGCAGGCTCGCCGCAAACCAGCGTTTTTGTTTGAAAATCTGGCGACTCGCCAGTACAGTTCCCCATATCAACAGTGGGCCGTAAGCCACGATCTGAATCCCTGCAAAGGCGAGTAAACGGCGAGCTTTCCATTCACCTCCGGCGCCGTGTTGGATTTGATAGAGAAAGGAAATCCACTGGTGCTGGGCATTCCAGTAAAAAACGGGCGCAACAAGCACGCAGGCGATCAGCAGGGCGACCCAGGGGCCCGGCTGCGATAAGAACCTCAGGCCTTGCCGTTGGCACAGCACCAGGATGATTGCGGCAGCCGGCAGGATCGCCGTATATTTAGCCAGCCCGGCCAGCCCAAGCAAGATGCCAAGTGCGATCCATAGTCGATAGGCGCGCTCGGCAGGCGGGGTGCCTGCCAGCTGGACCGTCACACGCATTAAGGCCAGTGTCAGCACCATCAGCAAGGTATCGGGCAGCAAGCCGACCGCAAGGACATGCATCAAGGGCGCCAGCAACATCAGTGCGACGGCCCAGACACCTGCGGATTCGCGGGAAAGTGGAGGGCTCCAGTCAGGCACTAGCAGGTACAACTCGCGTGCGATTTGTCTGGCGAGCAGGCAGGCGATGAGCCAGAGTGCTTGTGGAATGAGACGGATCACGCCATCGGGCGCACCCAGTGCAACCAGAGGCCATTGCACCCAGCCGACGAGAGGAGGATGATCAAAATAGCTCCAGTCGAGCATGTCGGCATAGAGCATGTAATGCGCTTCATCCACTGAAAGCGTCAGTAACCAGCCAAAACCCACGTGAATGAGCAATCCCAGGGCAAGCAGCCCCCAGAGCCGCTTATTGAGCAGGGCAATTTGATCCGGATTGGGGGGCGATAGTGGCGTATGCAAGTCAAGTCGATCCTGAAGATCGACTGAGTATAAACGCCCGGGGGCCCGGGGCTGTTGCGCCAGGCCCCGAAGGCGAAGCTCAGGGAATCAGGATTCTGGGTGCCGTCAGGGCTTCTGGCCGCAGGATTTCGTCGAGCTTAGCCTGGTCGAGCAGTCCGCGCGCCAGAACAATGTCATAAACGCGTCGACCCGTTTCAAGGGCTTCCTGCGCGACTTCTGTCGCATGCTGATAGCCAATGTAAGGGTTCAGTGCCGTGACCAGTACGATGGAGCGGTCAAGGTGCTCTTTGAGACGGTCTGGATTCGCGGTAATGCCACGCACGCAACGGTGCTCGAGTGTGTCAAAGGCGTTGGCCAGATGCGAAACACTCCTGAACATGGAGTAGGCAATCACCGGCTCAAAAGCGTTGAGTTGGAGCTGACCGGCCTCGGCAGCAAAACTGATGGTGACATCATTGCCAATCACTTCGTAGGCTACCTGGTTCACCATTTCCGGGATAACGGGGTTAACCTTGCCTGGCATGATGCTTGAGCCAGCCTGCATGGCGGGTAAATTGATCTCACCGAAACCCGCACGCGGGCCGCTCGAGAGCAAACGTAAGTCATGGCACACTTTAGAGATCTTGACTGCAATGCGCTTGAGCACGCCTGACAGCTGCACAAAAGCGCCACAGTCTTGTGTGGCTTCGATCAGATTGGGCGCGGTCTCAAGCGGCAGGCCTGTAATGTCGGCCAGATGGGCGCGCACGCTTTGTGCATATTCAGGGTGGGTGTTGATCCCGGTACCAATGGCCGTGGCCCCCAGGTTGATTTCGCATATGAGTGAGAGGGCTTCGCGCAGCCGCAAAATGTCTTCTCCAAGCATCACGGCATAGGTACGGAATTCCTGCCCCAGTGTCATGGGTACGGCATCCTGCAGCTGCGTTCGTCCGACTTTGAGCAAGTCCTTGAATTCGACGGCTTTGGCGTCAAAGGCTGCTTGCAGACTGATCATGCGTGTCAGCAAGCGTTGGCAACCCCGATAGGTCGCCAGCTTGAGCGAGGTGGGATACACATCGTTCGTGGACTGACTCAGATTCACATGCTCGTTGGGGTGAAGTTTGTCGTAATCGCCACGGGCATGTCCCAGTAGTTCAAGCGCGCGGTTGGCGATCACTTCATTCGCATTCATGTTGGTCGAGGTGCCTGCGCCGCCCTGGATCATGTCCACTTTGAAGTGCGCGTGTAGTTTTCCTGAGAGGATTTCATGGCAGGCAGCCACGATGGCCTCGCAACGCGTCTGATCCAGCAGGCCCAGATCGCGATTGGTACGTGCCGCAGCGATTTTGATTTCGGCCAGAGCATTGACCAGATCCGGCGCCATTGAAATCGGCAAACCCGTGATCGGAAAATTTTCAATCGCTCGCAGTGTATGCACGCCGTAATACGCGTCGAAGGGTACCTCACGCCAGCCGAGCAGATCGTGTTCACTTCGGGTCGCAGGTGTGCCAGTGTCGAGGGTGTGTTTCATGAGGTCTCCCAATCTGAGTTCGTGATCGAACCAATGTACGATCATCCTGTTGTTATTGGTAATGATCGCATATTGCCCGTGACAGTTGTGTAATCTGTGGCCTCGCGAGAGGATGCTTCTGGAGTCTTGCAACGGGTGACGGGTGCAGCGCATAATCTGGCGCAAGACGTATTTACCTGAAATTCGATAAAAATATGAGGAGTCAACGTGAAAACACCCAGTTTCCGCCTGAATGGTCGCCGTGCGCTAGTGACCGGTGGGAGTCGAGGCATTGGCCAGGCAGCCGTATTCGCACTGGCAGAGGCGGGAGCCCATGTCGTGATCGCCGCACGCAATGCAAGCGAAGTCAATGAGGTGTGCACGAGAGTCCGCGCGCTGGGCGGTCATGCGTTGCCCTGGATTGTGGATGTCACCGATGCCCAAGCGGTCAAACAGGGCATTGAACAGCACGGTCCCTTTCAGATCCTGGTCAATAACGCCGGTATGAATCGCCCTACCTTGCTCACTGAAATGCAAGACAGTGATCTGGATGCCGTGCTGAATTTGAATGTCAAAGCAGCTTTTTATGTGGCGCGCGAAGTCGTACGGGGTTTGCTCGAAGCGGGTTTGCCAGGAAGCCTCATTAACATTTCATCACAAATGGGACATGTCGGAGGTTTTAAGCGTACGGTCTATTGTGCGACAAAGCATGCCGTTGAAGGCTTGACCAAAGCGCTCGCCTGGGAGGTCGGGGCGGCAGGTATTCGCGTCAATACGATTTGCCCGACTTTTATTGAGACGGATATGACCCGCGGCATGCTTGAGGATGTTGCCTTCAGGGACTCTGTTGTATCAAAAATCGCACTGGGACGCGTTGGGCAACCTCAGGATTTGATGGGGGCGGTGGTGTTTCTCGCCAGTGACGCCTCCGCCATGGTGACGGGTTCGTCACTCATGGTCGACGGAGGCTGGACCGCAGTCTGATTTATTTTTGCTGAACGCTCATGACGCGCCAGGTCAGGGGCTTTTTGGCCTCCTGGTCGAGGATTTTCACATTCACGCGTTTTGCGACAAATCCTTCAGGCAGATCTGCCTGTCCGGTTACGTGCTCGTAATGTTTGACGTTCAGCGCAATCGGGGCGAGGGTGATGGTTTCGTTGCGACCATCAGCGTGTTTGCCTTCAAAGGCGAGTTCCAGCTTGCCATTGAATTCCGGGCGGTCAGCTTTATCCTGCATGACCCAGACCAGATAGGATAATTTGCCACCCGTTTTGGCCTGGATGAAGTTCGCCGTACTGATGCCGATCTGACCATATTTGGGATCGAAGGGTAGCGTCTGTGCAAAAAGGTTGAGTTGATCCTTGAGGGGGGCGACCAGCGCCTGAAGTTTGCCGAGTTCGTCTTCCAGTGCTTTGCGCGCTTGTGTGGTGTCCAGACGTTCGGCTTCGAGTGTGCGGGTGAGTTCTTCAACCTGGGTCAGTAAACGCTGCTTTTCTAGCGTTGCGCTGTTCAGTTCCGTCATCATGTCCTGGGATTCACGCACCGTTAGCTGTTTGGGGCCATAACTGGCCTGAATGAACAGTACCCCTGTGGCACCCAGCAGCACCCCGATCAACAACAGAATCAGCCAGCCGGGCAATCTTTTAGTGCGTCGGCTGGTTTCGTAGGGAGAGGGCTTGAAGACCGCCCGTTTGGGTTGTACGCGTATAACCATAATCATTCCTTGATGTCAGTACGGGGTCGTGCCTCTGACTGGGTCACTCATGTTTGAAGCATAACGTGCTTTATGTAGCGTTCGAGGTCTTCGAGCCTCTCAGGTGTGCCAACATCCACCCATTTTCCTGCGTGTAGGCTGCCTGATATCAAGTTGCGTTCCATGGCCGTGCGCAACAGGGGGGCAAGTTTGGCTGGCTGACCAGCTGGCGTTTGTGCAAATAGTGCTGGTTGATAAATACCGATACCTGCAAAGGTTTGACGCGAGGCAGGTGGTTGCGCTGGTGTCGTCTCAGGTGTGTAGATCTTGCCGCTCGCTTGCAAGACAAAATCTCCCCCAGGATGATGAGCTGGATTCGGCACCATGAGGAGCCACCCAAGCTCAGCCTTGTTTTTCAGTTGTCCGGCAATCTCAATGGCCTGTGCCGGATCCCAGTCACACCAGATATCGCCATTGATCACCAGAAAGGGCTCGGAGCCCAGTTGTGGAAGGGCCGTCGCGATTGCGCCCGCTGTTTCAAGTGCATGGGTTTCGGCTGAATAGCGAATGTTCAGTCCAAAGGCTGAGCCATCGCCCAGACGCGACACAAGCATGTCGCCCAGCCAGGCGTGATTGATCACCACCTCGCGTATGCCGGCCTGGGCGAGCCGCTCGAGATGCCAGACGATCAGGGGTTTGTCAGCAACGGGAATCAGGGGCTTGGGCATGGAGTCGGTCAGCGGGCGCATGCGTTCGCCCCGACCCGCGGCCAGAATCATGGCCTGGATCAAAACGTATACCCCACCTTTGCCTGGATGTTGTCCAGGCGATCGAGCACCCGGAGCAGGGGTTTGAGTGCGATGTAACGGCCTGCCACCTGGCGGACGTATTGATTGACGCGTGGAATGTGGTTCAGGTAGGCGGCTTTACCATCCCGGTGGTTGAGTCGGGCAAACACGCCCAGGATGCGTAAATTGCGCTGCAGACCCATCCACTCGTAATCGCGGTGAAAGTCGGCAAAATCATCGGGTACGGGTAGTCCCTGCTTGCGGGCCTGCTCCCAGTAGCGAATGGCCCAGTCCAGTTGCTGCGGTTCTTCCCAGGTGGTGCGTGCATCCATCACCAGCGAGGCCAGGTCATAGGAAATCGGACCGGCGACGGCATCCTGAAAGTCAAGAATGCCTGGGTTAATGCCATGTTGTGGCTCTGTGCACACCATCAGGTTCGGAGAATGAAAATCGCGGTGTACCAGCACGACAGGCTGTTTAACATTGTGGGCGATCAGGGTGTCAAAGACGCCATTGAGCAATTGCATCGTGGCCTCATCGAGTGGAGCCTGGCAATGGGTGGCCGCATACCACTGTGGAAATAACGCAAGCTCATCCTTGAGTCGCAGGGCGTCATAGGCTGGCAGACCCTGGTGGCTAGCGGTCTGCATCTGTACCAGAGCCGACAGCGCATCCCGATACAGCGCTTGCAGGGTTGATTCATCGATGCCTTGCTGGATACGCTCGTAATAGGTGGTGGGCCCCAAGTCGGTCAGCAGTAAAAAGCCTTGCTCGAGATCCTGAGCCTGAATGTGCGGGACATTCAACCCTACCGCGGCCAGACGCTTGGAAACATCGATAAAAGGTTTGCAATCCTCGGTTTTTGGGGGCGCATCCATGACAACGTAGGTCGTCGCAGGGGAGTTGATTCTGAAATAACGCCTGAAACTCGCGTCGCTTGAGGCAGGTCTGAGCGTGTTGTGTTGCAAGTTAAGTGCTTCAGGCAGCGATTCCAGCCAGGTCAGCAGGGCGGCGAGGCGCGCATCCAGGAGGGGAGTTTGCATGATAAATCCGACTAAAAAAAGGCTATTTCAGGGAGGAGCGTAATAGATACAAGGGCTTCTGACTAAATGCGTCGAGCTTGCCTATAATACCGGTTGCATGCATCTTTTATTTTGTCCTGCTCGGGACGGGGTGCGTTTTTGCTTGAACACTCAGCATTAAGGCTTTTTTACTGAACGTGCGTATCTTTTTTTGGCTGTTGCTTCTGCTGGGTCCGGGTTTTGCGACAGTTCAGGCGCAAGACGCGTCTGCGTCTGCGTCCGACAGTTCTGCTGCACCGGCACTCCTGGTGCCAGGTCTAAAAGTCTCTCCCGCGCTGACCCGTCCCAACACACCAGATAAACAGATGCCTGCATTCCTTGAGGCTAGGGACATGCGCGGTGACGGCGAAAATAACGTAGTGTTGCGCGGCAATGCCTCGGTCCGGCGCCAGGATGCTGTGATCAAGGCAAACATCATCAATTACAACCAGCGGGTTGGGGTGATGGATGCCCAAGGCGATGCACGACTCATTCGTGACGGCAATATCGTCTCTGGCACCAGTATCACCTACAACACTGAGGATGGCACGGCGAGTATTGATCAGCCAAATTTCTGGCTCGATAGCGGGGGTGCTGGGGTGGGATCCTGGGCGGATGTCTTTAACCGTAACCAGATGAGCTTGACGGATGTGACCTATAGCGGGTGTCCATGTCCGAACCCTTCCTGGTATATCGAATCCGAAAAGCTGGATCTCGACTTTGCCGAAAACGAAGGGGTGGCCACGAACGGCGTGCTGTATTTTAAGGACGTCCCGATCCTCGCCTCTCCATACCTGACGTTTCCGCTAAAAAAAGAGCGTAAATCCGGCTTCTTGTTGCCAACCTTTGGTTCAACAACCAATACCGGTGCGGATTTCACACAGCCCTATTATTTTAACCTGGCACCTAATTACGACATGACCTTGCAGGAGCGAGCGATGTCCAAGCACGGGTTACAGCTGGGTGACGAATTCCGATACGTGGGTGAAACCTACTCTGGCTATATGGCCGGTACGTACCTGAACAAGGACATTACAACGGGTACAGACCGCTGGCTATACAGCGCCTCACACATGCAGCAATTTGGTAAAGGCTTTTATGGCTTTTATAGTCTGAATGGCGTTTCGGACGATAACTATTTCCAGGATTTTGCGAGTATTGCTGTCAATCAGGCCAACACGGCCTTTTTACCCAAAATGGCCAGTCTTGGCTGGTCCGACCAGTATTGGCAGACCAGTCTGACGATGCTGACTTTCCAGACCATTGTTCCGTCTGGTACGACAGTGATCCCGCAATACAACAAGGTACCGGAATATGCGCTGAACGGTGCGCGATTTGACTATGGTGGTTTTGATTTCCAGACACAGAACACCATAACTCAATTCCAGATGCCACTTGATCAACGCTTTGCGCTAGGTCCCGATGGGTCATTGCGCTGGAAACCCGATGGCACGCGCGCGGCGTCCTATTCCTCCATCTCATATCCGATCGTGCAACCTGGCTGGTTTGTCACACCTAAAGTCGCGCTGAGTCTCTCGCAATATCAGACGCAATGGTATGGCCTGGAGAACTTTTTAGGCTATGGCGGGCAGCCTGATGTTTCGCGTGCCTTACCGATCATGTCGGTGGATTCGGGCATGACCTTTGATCGGGAGACGACGTTTTTTGGTAAGCCTTCGCTGCAGACCATCGAGCCACGCGCCTACTATCTGCGAGTACCGTACCGTGACCAGTCCCAGATCCCTGTCTATGACACCACGCTTGCCGATTTGAATTTTTCTTCTATCTTTCAAGAAAACATCTTCGCCGGTAACGATCGTATCAGTAACGCGAACCAGGTGACTCTCGCGATGACGACCCGCTGGCTGGATGCGGAGACTGGTTTTGAAAGGCTGAGTCTGGGGCTGGCCCAGCAGTTCTACTTCGAAGACCAGCTTGTGACTTTGCCGGGTGAGATTCCGCGTACCGATACGCGTTCGCTCTATTTGCTCGGTGCGAACGCAGCCCTGACAGATACAACGAACACCACCGCAACGCTTCAGTACAATCCCTACACGACGCAGTGGGATCGTATGCAGCTTGTCATGCGTTGGCGCCCCCAGCGTCTGGCGATGATGTCGGTCTCGTATCGCTATCAGATCAATCCACCTCCTGATGCGATTTACCAGACCCCCGGACAGAACCAGGTGAGCGCTG
>CANBUF010000002.1 GCA_947372575.1 Alcaligenaceae bacterium
GGCCAGCGCGGCATTAATCGCATCCGTGGTCAGTGTCGAAGCAGCAACCGTGCGATCGCCTTGCCCCCCATGCCGGGTGATGTACTTGAATGCAGCCTGGCCCGGCAATAGCTTGGAACCAGAAATAATAGCGGCCAGGGTATCGAGGATATGGAATTTAGCTTGTTCTGCGACCTCGCCAGGCAAAGCTTTGCTACCAGCTTCACTCATATAACGCGACAAAGTTTGCATTTCGGGGCTAATGGCTACTTGCGCAGCTTTAAGTTCCGCCCCTCGCGCCATGGGTGCAGACAGTCCCAGTCCTGCCAGGGCCGAAGCCCCTAGAAGTTTGCGTCGGTTCATATTGTCTCAATATTATTTTTTGTAGTGATCCGACGAATTTAAAACTCGGCTTGAACTTTTACCAGTGAATTTTTTGAAAAGCCAACAAATTCACCGTAAACACAAATACAAACAATCGTGAGCAAAAACTCAAAAATCAGGGATTCAAAGCACGGGGGATACCCGTTTAAGCATTTCAAAGCAGGCGGCAGCGCAAAAGAAACATATTGTGATGGTGCCGGTACCGATCCATTTCATCCACCCCATACTCGTGATCAAACTGTGAACGGCACAATCCAGTCGCGAAATATCTTTTTTGATCTCGGCAATATCGTTCTTAATAGCCAAGATTGCAATGTCCTGTTTAATCTCTAAATTTTTAATGTCATCTTTGGTCGCCATATTCGCAATGTCGTCCTTGGTCGCCATATTCGCGATATCGTCCTTAGTTGCCATATTCGCAATGTCATCCTTGGTTGCCATATTTGCGATGTCATCCTTGGTTGCCATATTCGCAATGTCATCCTTGGTTGCCATATTTGCAATGTCGTCCTTGGTTGCCATATTTGCAATGTCGTCCTTGGTCGCCATGTTGGCGATGTCAAATTTGGTCGCCATGTTGGCAATATCTTGCTTGGTTGCCATCTGGTCCTTATGATGGACATGTGCAGCGGCAAACGCGCGGGCATGCCCCTCTGCCTGAGCACGTGGCACACCCGATTTTTCGAGCTCAGTCACATACAACAGCGTATCAAAACCCGGCATATCTCACTCCAAACATTGTTCACCGAGAGAGTTTGAACATACAATGCCTTGAGTTCAAGCGGTTACGCCTATTTGTTACACATACAAACAATTACCCATGAAAAAAACAATCAGAATTGATTATGTTTCAGATATCGCCTGCCCCTGGTGTGCGGTTGGACTTGGTGCGCTTGAGCAGGCAATTAAAAATGTCAGTGACGAGGTGAATGTTGAAATTCATTTTCAACCCTTCGAACTCAATCCCGACATGCCCCCTGGTGGCCAGGAAGTCATCGAGCATCTGACACAAAAATACGGCATGCCCGAAGAACAGATCCGCATCAACCAGGCCAATATTCGGGATCGTGCCGCAGCGGTTGGATTCCCCTTTCATCCCGAAGGGCGCAAGCATGTCTACAACACGTTTCATGCACATCGGCTACTGCACTGGGCGGGTGAGGAATGTGGCCTCGACGCACAATACCGACTCAAAAAAGAACTCCTGGGTACATATTTCACGCTGGCAGTGAGTCTGGATGATCAACAGAACCTGATCGATGCAGTCAAGCGCGCCGGACTCGATCCAATCCGCGCGCAGGAAGTGCTGACATCGGATCTGTTTGCTGATGCTGTGCATGCGCAACAGCTTAAATATGCCGGGATGGGGATTACCTCTGTCCCATCATTGATTTTTAATGAGAAGTACTTACTGCAAGGCGCGCAGCCAGCTGAGTCCTTCGCCAGCGCCCTGCGGCGACTGGCGGTCGAACCGGATTAAGGCTTAGGAGCCTTCACCGAGCAAGACTTCCTGGGTCATGCGTTCACGCAAGCGATCCAGGAATCCCAGGCACTCTTCGATCTGGCTGATTTCGATAAACTCATTCGGCTTATGCGCCACCTCGATGTCGCCAGGCCCGACCACAACGCATGGGATACCAGCCTGATGCAGCCATCCGCCGTCCGTTGCAAAAGAGACCCGGCCCAGTAGATTATTACGTGCGAGTGCCGCGCCAAGATAGGCAATCGGCGCATCATCCTGCGTGGCTAACGGCGCAGCATTGGCAATCGTTTCAAATGTGATATCAGACTGCGCATAAATCTTACGCATTTCGACTTTGAGTTTGTCGGCATACTGCTGGATCTGATTGATCAACTCATCGGAATTGCTTTGAGGTAACGTGCGGCAGTCAAAAACAAATTCACAGTCTTTAGCCACGATGTTCGGTGCCGCACCACCCTTGATCAAACCCGTCTGCATGGTGCTGTGCGGAATTTTGAAGACCGAATCAAAGGGACCATCAGCCCGGAGTTGAACGGACATGGTACGGATTTTTTCGATCAACCGTCCTGCATACTCGATCGCATTCACTGCTTCAGGCACCATTGAAGAATGCGCCTCAAGTCCTTTGACATTACAACGAGTCACCCGCATGCCTTTGTGACCTGTCATGACTTGCATTCGGGTAGGCTCACCCACAAAACAACCAGCGGGCCGGATATTGATGGAGGCCAGGTCACGGATAAGGGTCTGCACGCCAATGCAACCCGTCTCTTCGTCATAAGTCAAGGCAAGATGAAGCGGCTGCTTCAGGTCGCTCGCCATATAAGCAGGCATCATCGCGAGCGAAGCTGCAATGAAGCCCTTCATGTCGACAGCACCACGGCCGTAAATTTTTCCATCGGCAATATGCGCCTGAAAAGGATTGGTATCCCAGGCCTGACCATCGACCGGCACCACATCGGTATGCCCACACAGCACAATTCCGCGCGCAGGCATGTCACCAAAGGTGGCAAACAGATTGGCCTTACGCTTTTCAGCGTCATAGGACAAGCGCGACTCCATCCCCAGCGATTTAAGATGATCACGCACAAATTCGATCAGGCCGAGATTAGATTCCCGGCTCGTTGTATCAAAAGCCACGAGTGTTTTGAGCAGCTCGATTGTCTTTTGTAAAGTTGAGGGTGTGGTGGAATTAAACGTAGCAGATGAAGTCATGATCAGGAATCAAAAAAATATAAAAGGGCTAGCGGCCATCATTCAAATGACAGGCCGAACGATGACCGGGGGCAATCTCTCGAAGCACTGGTGCTTCGGTCGTGCACCGCGGCATCGCATACGGGCAGCGGGGATGAAAATGGCAACCTGACGGGGGATGCATGGGCGATGGGATTTCGCCCACCACCGGCTGATAGGTTTTACGTTCAAGCCGGATGACCGGCATTTCGGCCAACAAGGCCTGCGTGTAGGGATGGTTGGCACGCGCAAAAATCTCGCCACCTGTGCCCTCCTCAACGACACGCCCGAGATACATGATCACGACGCGATCGGCGAGGTGCCTGACCACGCCCAGATCATGACTGATAAACAGATAGGTCAGATCCAGATCTGCGCGCAACTTCATGAACAAATTCAGAACTTGCGCCTGTATCGACACATCCAGCGCAGCGACCGCTTCATCACAGACCAGGAACTCGGGATTGACGGCGAGCGCACGCGCAATACCGAGACGACTTCGCTGTCCACCGGAAAACTGGTGCGGATAGCGTTCCATCATTTCGGGGGCCAGTCCCACCTTGGCGAACAGTGCTTGCGCAAAAGACTTTTTATCGCTTGCGGCAATCAATCCATGATGAACAGGGGCCTCAGCTACAGCATCGATTGCTCGCCTGCGCGGATTGAGCGACGCATAGGGGTCCTGAAAAATCATTTGCACCGAGAGTCTGGTTTTGCGCAAGGCCTCAGCCGGCATGAGTTTGACGTCCTCGCCACGCCAGCTACGCGTGCCGGCATCCGGCCCAATCAACCCAACAGCCAGACGACCCAGCGTCGACTTACCGCAACCCGACTCACCGACTAGCCCGACAACTTCTTTGCTTGAAACGGTTAGATTGACATCGTTGACAGCATAGACATACTGCTCGCGATGGCTCGCGCCCAACTTATTAAGTAGACGATGCAAGGGATCAACCGAGTGGCCAAACCGCTTGGTCATACCCGCTAATTGCAGCAAGGGTTTCTCGTGACTCATGACATCAGCCCCAGAGGTTCGCGATAAGGATGAAAACAGCGTGCGATATGATCCTCGCCCATCGAAGTCATCAGTGGGACTTCCTGGCAGGCCTGGGTCGAGCGCTCACAGCGCGGACTAAACGCACAACCTTTGGGCAACTGGGATAAGGCTGGTGTCATGCCAGGGATCTGGTAAAGAGGCTGGTTAGGAGGATTCGCAGCGGGCACAGAACGGATTAGGCCACGCGTATAAGGATGCGAGGGATTGGCCAACACAACATCACTTGCACCCTGCTCCACGATCCGTCCGGCATACATCACACTGATATGGTCCGCCAGACCTGACACCACAGACAAATCATGCGTGATCCAGATCACGGACGTGCCGGTCTGCCGACAGATTTTCTGGACCTCTGCCAGAATCTGGCCTTGGATCGTCACATCAAGTGCTGTGGTCGGTTCGTCAGCGATAATCACGTCCGGCTGATTCAGCAGGGCAATCGCAATCGCCACCCGCTGCCGCATGCCACCTGAAAACTGATGCGGGTAGGCTTGCAGTCTCTCATCAGGAGAAGGAATTCCCACCATCGCCAACGCCGCTCGGCAAGCATCGAGTGCGACTTGTTTAGAGACCGTGCGATGCGCCTGGATGGCTTCGATCATCTGGGCGGAGATCTTCATGACGGGATTGAGCGTCATCATCGGATCCTGAAAGATCATGGCCATGCGATTGCCACGCATCTGCCGCAGTTGCTCGGTATTCATGGTGCGCAGATCCTGGCCTTTTAGCAGAATGCGGCCACTGGCCACACGACCAGGTGCATCGAGCAAGCCCATAATCGAGAAGCCAGTCAGAGACTTACCCGAACCCGACTCGCCTACGAGTCCCATGATCTGGCCCGCGCGCAATTCGAAGCTCACCTGATCCAGCGCACGCACCACACCATCTCTGGTCACGAATTCTGTGACCAGGTTTTCAACTTTAAGCTGTGTCGTCGCCGTCATTGCATGCATACCATCATATTATTTTTGCAACCTTGGATTCAGGATATCCCTGAGACGATCCGCCACCAGATTGATGCTCACAATCATGATTAGCAACGCCACACCAGGGAAAAAACTGATCCAGTATTTTCCTGACATCAGATATGAATAACCATTTGAAATCAGCAGGCCCAGAGAAGGCTCAGTGATCGGAAAGCCTAAGCCCAGAAAAGAGAGTGTGGCCTCAAGCGCAATCGCTGCTGCGATCTGCATGGCGGCCACGACAATCAGGGGCGCCATACAGTTGGGCAACAAGTGGGCAAAAATAATCCGTCGATGACTCAGGTCAAGACAGCGTGCCGCCTCGATATATTCTTTGCCCATCTCGACCAGTGCAGCGGACCGCACTGTACGGGCGTAGTACGCCCATTGCACAGTAATCAGGGCAATGATGATCTTGCTTAACCCCTGACCAAATACCGCCAGCAAAATCAGGGCAATCAAAATCGTCGGAAAGGATAGTTGGATATCCACAATGCGCATGATGAGGCTATCGGTTTTTCCGCCTAGATACGCGGCAGTCAAGCCCAGGGTCATCCCAATCAGTAAGGCACCGAGCGTCGAAATCAGACCAACCCCCAGCGAGATACGCATGCCATAAATAATGGCTGAATACATGTCTCTGCCCTGATCGTCCGTACCGAGCCAGAACAACATCTTGTCATCACCGGATCGCGTCCAGGGGGGCAAGCGACCGTCCAGAATATCCAACTGTGCCAAATCATAAGGATTTTGCGGGACCAGCCATGGCGCGAAAATCGCTGCGATCACCAGCACCACCAGCACGACCAAACCGACCATGGCAATCCAGTCGGACGAAAAAGCGCGCCACAGTTTACGTGCAGGGGTTTCAACTGCTGGGACTGCTATAGCAACTGTGAGGGGAATAATGGGAGGCATTGTGGGTTGATTGCTCATAGGATGATCCGGGCGGCCTCAGGCAGACGCCTTTGCTCCCAGTCGGACACGGGGATCCAGAAAGGCATACGCCAGGTCCACCAGCAAGTTAATCACTACAAAAAAGACCACGATCACGCAAAGATAGGCCACGATGACAGGACGGTCGAGATTATTAATCGAATCGATCAATAATTTACCCATGCCTGGCCAGGCAAAAATCGATTCGGTCACAATCGCAAATGCAATCACGGAGCCAAACTCAAGCCCGATAACGGTCACAATGGGGATCATGATGTTCTTCAGGACATGCACGCCGATAATCCTGCTGGAGCGCAGACCTTTCGCGCGGGCGTATTTCACATAGTCCTGCAACAACGCCTCTTGGGTCCCGGCACGTGTCAGGCGAATAATTAGCGCGAGTTTAAATAGAGCAAGATTCAGGGCTGGCAAGAGCAAGTGCTGGAGCCCCTCCAAGGACAGGAAACTGACAGGCATGCCCAGCAGCATCGCGGTCGGCCCGCGACCACTGGAGGGCAACCAGCCGAGCTCCACGGCAAAGAACATAATCAACACAAGACCCACCCAGAAGGTCGGCAAAGAAAATCCCAGAATCGAAACAGTCATGATTGTTTTACCGATCCAGGAGTCGGCTTTCAGTCCGGCGATCAGTCCGAGCGGGATCCCCAGCACCGTTGCAATAAACATCGCCGCGACGGCAAGTTCGAGCGTGGCGGGCATGCGACTGAGTAATAGTTCAATGGCCGGGGTGCTAAACATAAAGGAGCGACCCAGATCACCATTGAGGACTTGCTTGAGAAAATAAAAATACTGTTCCCACAAAGGGCGGTCCAAACCCAGCGCACGCGTGACCTGGGCAATATCATCTGGCGTGGCTTCGGGAGAGATCAACAGATCCACAGGATTACCAATGGCATACACACCGGCAAACACCAGTAGAGACATCACTAACAGGACAAAGAAACTCTCGCCCAGACGTCGAAAAATAAAATTCAGCATATGCAAATAATAAGGGCAACCGGGTGAAGGGTTGCCCTCTGGTCCTGATTAAAATTACTCGGGTCGGAACTCTTGAGCGAGCGTGTATTCGTCGGTACGTGGTGTGTACACGACACCCTTTTTGGTCGCCCAGGTATTAATCTGGTGATGAAGCGGTACCAGACCCACATCCTTCATCGAAAGAATCGCAGCCTCTTGCAGCAAGGCTTCGCGCTTTGGATCGTCAATCGTGGACATGGCGTTCGCTAATACTGCGTCCATCTTTGGGTTTGAATAACGACCCCAGTTAAAACCACCGAGGCCCTTTTCAGGAACGTAAGTCGCAAGCAGCGGGCGCAACGCAGAAGACGACTCTCCTGTCGAAGCACCCCAGCCAAGCATCGTCATGGAGTATTCAAGTTTTGACGCATGGCCAAGGTAGACGCCCATTGGCATGGTAACAACCTTTGTCGTGATCCCTGCGCGCGTCAGCATTTGCGCAACAGTCTGCGCGATCTGATCGTCATTCACATAACGATTGTTCGGTGCATGTAATGTCAGATTGAAACCATTTGGGTAGCCAGCCTCAGCCAATAGCTTCTTAGCTCCTTCGAGGTCATATTTTTCGGGTGTCAGCGAAGGTACGTGCCCAAACATCGGGGCAGGAACCAGATTGCCGGTTGGCAGGGAGAGCCCTTCCATCACGCGTGTTTTGATGGCCTCGCGATCGATGGCTTTAGAAATTGCCTGGCGGACTTTCAAATCCTTGAAGGGATTTTTTTCGAGCACCTTGCCATCCTTATCTGTAGCAAAGGGTGTCTGGTCGTGCATTTGATCCAGATGGAAGAAAATAATCCGGTGCGAAGTCTTGGTCGAAGTCAAGAGCTTGGGATTTGCCTTGATTTTGGCAAAATCAGGTGTCGGGATGTTTTCGATTGCATCGACATCGCCCGCAAGCAAGGCTGCCAGACGAGTTGGGTCGTTAGGCAAGATTCGAAGTGTGACTTTTTCCCAGGCAGGTTTTTTGCCCCAGTAGGCATCGTTGCGAGCAAGCTCTACACGGTCACCACGCTTGAACTCAACAAATTTGAACGGACCAGTACCAATATTGACCTTGCCTGCGTTGAAGTCTTCGGTCGTAGCATTGGCTGCCGCTTTGCTTGAAACAATATAGACCGTTGACAAATCATTGGGCAACAAGGGATAAGGCGACGCTGTTTTGAAACGGATCGTGTGGTCGTCCACAATCTCGCTTGAAACAATTGCTTTGGTATAGACGGTGAATGGGCCCGGGCTGTTTGGAATCTTGGCAACGCGGTCATAGCTGAACACAACATCAGCCGCGGTGAAGTCACTGCCGTCATGGAATTTCACACCCTTACGGAGTTTGAACTCCCAGGTGGTTGGATCAATCGTTGTCCAGGACTCTGCCAGATCTGGAATCAGTCTTGAGTCGGAGTCAAGCGTCACCAGCTTGTTGTAAATGTGCTCTGCCACATCGTTATTAGGAAACAGATTCACATAATGTGGGTCCATGGAAGTGATATCGGCGCCCACGCCAATTTTCAGATCTGCGGCTTGCGACGATGAAAAGGCTGCAAGAGCAATCGGGAGCAACAAAAGACGGGTGAGGCGACGTAGACGCATGCTTGACTCCTGTGTAAGGTTGAACGATTCTATCTGAAATGGCCAGGATTTAGTCAATTCAGGCCATACTCTTTTAAAACATCAATAATCGGAGACAACAAAATGAATCTTTACTTAGCCAATCGTGTCGCCCTGGTCACTGGCGGCTCACAGGGCATTGGCAAAGCCATTGCAGCCAAACTCGCTGAAGAAGGCGCCTCGGTGGTGATCGCTGCTCGTGGTCGTGAATTACTGGACCAGGTGGTCAGCGAAATCCGCTCAACCGGGGGCAAAGTCCATGGCGTAGTGGCTGACGTCAGCAAAGATGAAGACTGCACCCGGCTCATCCAAGAAACCATCCTGGCGTTTGGCAAAATTGATATCTTGATCAACAACGCAGGCACCTCTGCCACCGGCGAATTCGAAGCGGCCACCGATGAAATCTGGCAGGCAGACTTTGATCTCAAGCTGTTTGCTGCGATCCGCTTGTCACGCCTTGCCATCCCGGAGATGAAAAAGCATCAATGGGGACGCATCATCAACGTAACCAATATAGGCGCCAAGCAGCCCGCAGCTAAATCCATGCCCACAACCGTCACGCGCGCAGCGGGCCTTGCACTGACCAAAGCACTGTCAAAAGAATATGCACCACACAACATTCTGGTCAACAGCATCTGTATCGGTTTGATCAAGGCCGGACAACATGAGAAAAAGGCTGCAAAGGCTGGCGTAGAAATTGAACAACTCTACGAAACGATGGGTAAGAACGTCCCGCTTGGTCGCGTAGGACGCGCAGAGGAAGTCGCCAACGTCGCAGCGTTCCTGGCCTCCGAAGCTGCCAGCTACGTCACCGGCAGCAGTATCAACCTAGATGGTGGGACCTCAGCGGTCATGTAAAGAGAGCTTTGTAGATTTCAACGGTTTTTTAATTCGAAAGACACAACCACCCGAATCCATTGCGGACTCAGTTTGCCGCCTTTGGTGCCGGGTGCGTATTGCCAGTTCCTGATTGCCTCAAGTGCAGAAGCATCGAGCGAGGGGACGCCGCTGGTCGCATTCAATGCCGTGCGCCCGACTTTGCCATCAGACAACACCTCGATATCGACCGTCACGCGCCCTTCCTGACGGGCCCGAAACGCCTCTCTTGGATAAGGGGGCTTTGGACTACTCAGGATAGCGGGCAGTCGATCCGCTCCCATACCCGCTGTCACTGCACTGGCTGAATCAGCCTTGCCCTCGCCTGACTGTAAGGATGCAGAGGGCTCTGACTGCTTGGATGGCAGTTTGTTGGAGGACGTCGATGCGACTGCTGTTGGCGTGGCGGTTTTGGGGGGAACGGGTGTTGCTTTAGGTACGACGGGTGCTGCTTTAGAAACGACGGGTTTTGCTTGAGGAGCGACAGGAGTTGCTTTTGGAACAACGGGCTTTGCTTGCGGAGCGACTGTTGTTAATTGTGGAGGTTCGCTTTTGTCAGCAACAGCATCTGCCTTGTTTTCTGAAGCAGGCTCGTTCACAGTCGCGGGATCGATTGATGAATAGGGGTCCAGTTCGCGTGGGACTGCGGACGTTGAAATGCGGGCCTTCTCAGGCTGAGGCTGAGGCTGAGGCTGAGCTGGCTCTGGCTTCGCAGTTGGCGTTTGCGTTAGCGTGTCTGGCCTGGCCACGTCCTGCGCCGCGTTGACTTGTACTCCTGTGTCCTGCTGCGTCAAGGCTGTCGGCATGGCACCTCCATCCTGTGCACCACTGGACACAAGCTCAATGACCATCACAGCCTCCTCGTCGGAGACATGCCAGACTGAACACCACAACACCGCCACAAGCGCCGCGTGGATCAAGACGACAGCAAGGACCCACCTCAGCCACTGACGAGGCCGATGACGCAAATAATATTGGGCATGGTGATACGACTGCTCCGAATCGGCTACAGAATAGGCATGGCTAAGCTGACCCTCTAAGCGCTTCCCATCCATTCTTTTTCTGGTTCCCGTAAATTCGTTTCAATGCGCAGCGCTGATTTTAGCCGGCAGCACTGTTAACGTGCATTTTTCATACACATTTTGTGGTCTCACGATACAAGAAAACCCCTGGCAAGCTATATATCGTGAGCAAATCACTTGTAGAATCGTTTACAACTATAAAAAAATCATCAACGCTAAATTCACTTTCTTTGTGAATTAGCGCAGACAAAATCCACTAGTTCGAGGCCCGACACCCATGCTGAACGCAAACTACTTACTCACTACAACAGTCAAAGCAATGGTGTTCGACACCTTCGGCTCGGTTGTCGACTGGCGTGGCAGCATCATTCGTGACCTCACACGCTGGGGAAACGAAAATGGCTTTGCCGCAGACTGGGCAGCGTTTGCTGACAAATGGCGGGGCATGTATCAACCCTCTATGGAACAAGTGCGCAATGGTCAGCGTCCCTGGACCATTCTCGATGTTTTGCATCGTGAGTCCCTCGACGTGCTGATCGAAGAGTTTGGTTTACAAGCCATGACCGAAGCACAGCGTGTATATGTCAACTGTGTCTGGCATCGGCTTGATGGCTGGCCCGATTCGGTAGGCGGACTCAGTAGACTCAAAAGCAAGTACATCATCGCCCCCCTCTCCAATGGCAATGTATCGCTCCTGACTGATATTGCAAAATACACAGGCCTACCCTGGGATTTGAATCTGTCGACGGAAATTTTTCATTGCTACAAGCCGCAACCACAATCCTACCTGGGTGTCTGTGCCATCCTGCAGCTCGAGCCTGGCGAAGTGATGATGTGCGCAGCACATAACGATGATCTGCTTGCAGCACGCAAAGCTGGCCTGAAAACGGCATTCTGGCCCAGGCCTAACGAATATGGGCCACATCAGACTAAAAACCTGACCGCTTCAGAGCCCTGGGATATCGTCGCTACGGATATTCGTGACCTCGCACGCCAAATGGGTGTCTAAAAACGCAGACAGTTTTTGAGTCTGTCTGGCAATCACCATGGCGCGATAATCGTCCAGTGATTCATCGACTAGTGATTCATCGTCTAGTGATTCATCTCTCAATGATTCATCGCCCAGTGACTGATCGTCCAGTTATATCCTTACGATATGAACGCTGCAGGGAGCTTCTTCGACGATCTTGGTCATCGAGGTTCTCCAGGGAGTGACCTTGTTCGGTATTTTATGCGCTGCGCCAATCAGGATCAGACTCGCCGAATTATCCTGCGCGAACTCAACGATACGCGAGGCAGGATCCATGGCCTCCAGAACATGGCAAGACAAGCGTTCGGGCGGCAAACCTAACGGTTTGGCCCAAGCCATGAGTTGTATCAGATGACTACGCACGATTCCGCTGGCTGAGTCGGACTCTTTCCTCCCTTCAATCGCAGGGGTCCCTGAAATCGTGCTCAAACAGACCAGCCGACTTTCGGGACTCTCCAAAAGCAACTGGCGCGCCGCTGCTTGCATGCGGTCACGCAACACCATGTCTGTCTGTCGGGTATCAATCGCAGCAATGATGAGCGGGACGTTTTCGTAACCCACACTCGGATCAAGACAGGGTGACGGCAGATAGCCTGCCGCCTTCCACCAGCGCTTGAGATGTTTAAAGAAACCCAGCGACTTCACACGTTCAGCGCGCTCCGTCAGCTTGACACTGTCTGGTTCGCGCAAACACTGCCGCAGTCGGGTTGCACTCTGGTAGCGGTCGGCGGCTCTGGACTCCAGGCATCTTAAAATCACTTCCTGCAACCAGGGTGGCGTGTCGGGCCTGAGCGCACGCGGCGGCAAAGGCTCTGCCCATAACCGTTTGCGCAAGCCCCCCATTGACTGCGGATTACCAAATGGAAATTCACCCGTCAGCAATTGATACATGATCGCACCGATAGAAAAAATATCGCTGCGACTATCTTCTCTGACCCCCATGATCTGTTCCGGTGAAACGTAGGGTGCAGATCCCACCCCCTTGCGCATTTTTTCAGCCAGCAGATCAGGGAAATGCGCATGATGCGCCAGACCGAAATCAACGAGCGTCAAGTTGCCCGATGAGTCCAACAAAATATTTTCTGGTTTCAAATCAAGATGAATAACGTCCTGTGCATGCAAAGACTGCACGGCCTGTGCGAGCGCAGCACCCACACGGATGACTTCCCCGAAGGGAAATTGTTTTCCCGCCTCAAGCTGGTCCTCCAGCGGGGCGCCCTCAACTCTCTGCATTGCAATATAAGGATGCGTCGATAAGTTACCCGCCCCCAGGAACTTCGGAACAAATGGGCTATCGAGTGCGCGCAAGATATTCAGTTCAGTCTCAAAACCGATCAGACTTTCTACAGGCTGATTGCGTCCGACCCTGGGAATTTTTAACAGGATA
Source organism: Alcaligenaceae bacterium (assembly GCA_947372575.1). Next base: position 12,996 of record CANBUF010000002.1, read on the forward strand.
GGCGTATCAAGCCCTTCTTTTGTTGCAGAGTACAGGACGGCCATTCCACCACGGTGCACCTGGTCACCCAGCACAAAACCATCAATGATGTTGCCTGGCTGAAACACCTCATCAACAGCTTGAATCACAGGGAAATGACTCATGGGAATGTTCCAGAGGAATTACTGCGCGGTAATAAGGCGTTCGGCAAGGCTTTCGGGCAAACCCGCCTCACGTACTTTTTGAGCGGCCGTGTAATAGTCATAGGCCACCCTCTGGAAACTCAATGTTTGTGCGGCCTGATCAAAAATCGCAAAACACGCTTGCGGCAAGCCATCCCTGGGTTGTCCCACCGAGCCAACAACTCCCACCCAGCGACGGTGGTTGGGGACAGGGACTTCACGCCCAGGGTGCGGGGCAAAGCGTCTGAGCTTGCCGATTTCGGTCTGATAGAACAGCATCGGATCATGCACATGACCGACAAAGGTATAGATTTGTTCAGAATGTTCGGCACACTGCCAGGCCGTGACATCATTATTGACGTAACGCCAGCTTTCGGGCTGATAAGCCGAGGCATGCACATAGCAGGCGTCATCTTCATTCATTAACAAGGGCAGCCGGGAGAGAAAATCAACATGTTCTGCACTGAGCTGCTTGCGGCTCCATTCAATCGCAGCCCAGGCAACCGGATTCATCAACCTGCTGTGATCGGTAAAAATAGCCTGATCATGGTTGCCCATGACCGCAATGGCCTGGCCGCTATGCACCAGCTCAGCAACGCGATCGACCACCGCGCAGGGGTCAGCGTTATAACCAACCAGATCGCCTAAAAACACCATTCGGGTGACACCAAGCTCACGGGCACGCGCCATACAGGCCTCGAAGGCTTCCAGATTACTGTGAAGATCGGCAAACAATCCAATTCGCATATTCATATCTCCATCATAGGACAGCTTGGACGGGCTTCCTACTTTAAATGATAAAATTTTGTGATGCGATACAAGATCAAAGCAAAATTTTTCTGGACATGGCTGACCGCTTTAGCGGTGCTGTTGTCTGCGCTTGCTCCAACGATCTCGCATGCAACCCGCGCACGACAAGGTGACAGTCTGGAGTTTTCTTCTATCTGCACCACCTCCGGTCTTAAATGGGTAGACGCCAAAACGGGTGAAATCCTTGAGGCAGCTCCCGCATCAACAAAAGTTCCTGGTCACGACGGATTCTGTGATGCCTGCGTCACGCATACCCCCGCCCTCCTGCCTACCAGTCAGCTTGACGCCTTGATTACCAAACCAACAGAAACAGCACTGCCATTTCTGTTTCTTCATGCACCAAGAACTCTTTTTGCCTGGTCGCAATCCAACCCTCGAGCACCACCCGCTGCCTGAACCCAGAGCGCGTGATTCGTGTTTTAAGCTCGATTCAATCTCGTCGTCCAGATCGTCCCGCATGACAGTCTAAGTTAGTCGCACTGCCATCACGGATCTGAGCCACAACTCGAACGCCCGCAATATGTAATCGCCGCGCACCCATGGTGCCGCAGCTTTTTCAGCAAGCACTCAACAATCGAGAGACCAGAAATGAACCCAGGCAGGCCCATTCGCGCAGCACAATGCGCCAAGCAAAAATTAGCAGGCTTGCTCTCGCTATTGACCGTCACACTGCCACTATGTAGCATGGCACAAACAGACTCCGTTCCTGCGCCCTCCTCACAAGCGCATCAAGCGTCTCAAGCAGTAAGTGTGATTACCGTCACCGCGGGTCGTGGCACAGAACTCGAAGATCTGCCCTTGAGTACGACGGTGATCTCTCGTGAAGAAGCCCAAAACAGCCCTGAAAACTCGGCCGACCAGATTATCAACAAGATTCCAGGCGTATTCGTTCAGAATATTCCTTCGACTGCCCTGCATCCGACGGGGAGCACGTTCAGCATTCGGGGCTTTGGCACCAGCACCAACGTCAACACACTTGTCATGGTCGATGGCATTCCTTTTAATGATCCGTTTTTCAGAACGGTCGACTGGGCACGCATTCCCAAAAACTCCATTGACAGCATTGAAGTCATCCGGGGCGGTGGTGCCACCAGTCTCTGGGGCAATCTGGCCATGGGTGGCGTGGTCAATGTCATCACACGCCCACCACAAGACGATAAGTTAAGCGTCTACGCTGATTACGGCAGCTACAACACCGTGAATACCGGCTTCTCGGGTGCGCTTTTTAAAACAGATAAAGTATCCATGGGAATCAGCTATGACTATTCCCGGACTAACGGCTACAACCTGACACCTGAGCAATATCGCAGCCCCTACATGACGGCCACGGGATCACAAGTCAACAACCTGACCTTGTCGACCTATTTCACGCCCGATGCTGATTCAAAGTATTACGTCAAACTCAACCTCAACACCACGGCCGAAACCACAGCCGTTTGGGAAAACGCCAGCAACAACTGGAATAACTATGTACTCTCTGCTGGAGGCACAACACGCTTTGCAGACAACAGTTCAATCAACATGAATGCCTGGGCCAGTTTTCAACAAATGAAAACAACCAATGCGGGCCAAACTCCTGCCTACAATATTTTTACGCCAAATATTGGTGTGCCCTACATGAGTCAGAATGAGACCGACAACTACCAGAGTTATGGTGGCTCGATTTTCTATCAGCAAGACTTCGGACAATTCAAAAACGTTAAGTTTGGTGCTGATGCACGCCTGATCACCTCGAATGACAATATTGACCAATTCGCCGCGACCGGCTTGAACTCAGCCAATCTGATTAACAAAGGTCAGAATACCTTTGAAGGTTTGTTTGTGACCGGCACATACAAGTTTGAAAATACTCCTCTGGATGTGAACTTCGGAATCAGGCAAGACCTCTACCAGATTGCAAACTCTAGCCTGGGCGGGGCAGTCGTAGGTGCTACGGGTTCCCTGGCGCCCTTCTCCGTCCCGTTGGCAAACAATAGCTACAGCAGCCTGGATCCCAGTCTGGGGCTGAAGTATTACGTCAATGATTACCTGGATATCCGCGCTGCAGCCTACCGTAACTTTGCTGCTCCTGGGATGAACCAGCTCTATCGTACGTATCTGAGCGGCTCAAGCCTGACGATTGCGAATCCGAACCTCGCACCGCAGACGAACTTTGGACAGGAAATTGGTTTTGATCTGAATACAAAAAATAAAGATGCAAATCTGTCTTTTACGATGTTCAACAATCAGCTGAGCAACTTTCTGGATTTGGCGACGATGTGTGGTACCGCCGCCAGCTGTAATGGCAGCATCGCCGGAACTGGCCTCGCACCGGGTAGCGTGTCGACCCTCAGGCAATATGTGAATGCAGGCAATGCGACGATCCGCGGTTATGAGATACTGGCCGATGCACAAGTCACCAGGGACGTGAAGGCCAATATTGGATTCACCCAGACGTGGGCGTACCTTTCTACTTCAGATTTTGATAACGGCACCAGCCCAGCTGATCCGACCAACGCGCAGCTGGGTCAAGTGCCCCCCTGGATGCTCAATGCCGGGGTCGTCTGGCAGGCCACGTCCGAACTGAATCTTTCTGGACAGTTGCAGTCCTTTCCTTCGTACTGGAACAACACTGCACATACCCAGCAGAACGATGCAGCCACGCTCGTGAATGTGGGGTTCAGATACCAGCTTGATAAAACCGTACAACTGTACGGCAGCATACAGAACCTCTTCAATACGAGTTATCTCGCGCAAGGAATGACCTACACGACCTTTCAGGGCAGTACAGTGAGTGGCTCGGGAGTACCCGCGCTCGGTATGCCGCGCTGGTTCACTCTCGGTATGCGCGCCAGTTTTTAACCTTTCTACTTTCAAATATGCCATTCATGACCCGTCTGAACCGCACTTCACTTCGCACGTTGCCTCGCACCTCCCTGCTCGCGACAGGCGCATGGATCTTCGTCACCGCGCTGAGCGTCGGTGCAACCGGGACGAGCGCTCACGCGCAAAGCCAGGCAACTGCGCCCTCGCATGCGATGCATACAGGCTCATCACCCTACAGCGCGATGGCTGCAAGCGCATGCAAAGAGCCAACTATCGAATGCGGTAAAGCGGCCATGCCCTATTTTGCAGCCGATGGCGCCTTATGGGTGATCTGGTCCGCAGCGGGTGCCGTTTCCGTTGCCCGCTCCACAGATCTTGGCAAGACCTTTGCACCGCGTATTGAAATTGCGCAGCACGGAGCGTTTCTGGATACGGGACCAGACGCCCGCCCCCAGCTTGTCGGTGACAAGCAAGGCAACCTGATTGCTGCCTATTCTTTCTTTCGCGACAAACAATGGAATGCGCAAGTCAACATTGCCACATCCAAAGATAAGGGGCACAGTTTTTCAACACCTGAATCCATTACACAGGATCCGAGCAGCCAAAGATTCGCAAGCCTCGCAGTGGGCCCAGACAGTAAAGTCTTTGCGAGCTGGATAGATAAGCGATTGGTCGCTGCCGACATCAGATCAGGCAAAAAACGCTCTGGCGGATCCATCGCCTACGCCTGGTCCGATGCGATCGGTCAATCGTTTAAAACAGAGCACATCGCCAATCCAGACACCTGTGAATGTTGCCGGATTGCCGTTGCAATGGGCCCCAGCGGATTGCCTGTCATTCTGTACCGGGCGATTTTTGACCGCACCACCCGCGACCATGCATCACAAGCTTTTACTGCACGCGAACAACCCGGTCCGATCCAGCGTGTCTCGACCGATGACTGGAAAACTGATGTCTGTCCTCATCATGGCCCCGCACTGACCATCTCTCCCGCCGGCACCCTGCATGCAGCCTGGTTTACGCAGGGCGCTGCACGCACCGGGATTTTTTATGCAAGATCTGCCGATCAAGGTGCGCACTATTCAGCGCCCCGTGCGATCGGTAATCCTCAGGCACAACCGGGCCGTCCCTACCTGCTCGCACAAGGACAAAACGTATGGCTTGTCTGGAAAGAGTTTGATGGCAAGCGTGCAGCAATTTTCATGCAATACTCGATCGACGATGGCCTGAACTGGAGTGATCCGGCACAGGTGGCACAGTCTGTTGGCTATTCGGACCATCCTCTGCTCATCGCGCTTCAAGACAAAGTCTATCTCTCCTGGCTCACAGCAAGCGAGGGATACCGACTGATCGAACTGAAGCATGCACCATGAGCACAGGTACCATGAAAACACTCACCTCTAGAACAGGGCCACGCACCAGGAAACTTTCCATGCTCCTTCATACAATCATCAGACCAGGTATCAGACAGACCACAACCGCGCTGTGCGGACTCATCTTGAGCCTGTGTCTGAGCTCTGTGCAGGCCCTCACGCTGACGGACTACAAACCAGGTGACTGGCAAGCCTTGATTGCAAGCGCTGGAAAATCACCACTGATTGTGCATTTCTGGGGATTCACCTGTGGTCCATGCCTGGAAGAATTACCGCGCTGGGGCGCTTTTCTCGAAAAGAACACAGCGCTCAAAACAATCTTCATCGAAGTCGACCAAGTCCCCGAATCGGCCAGCTTGAAGGCTCTGCATGATGCGCATCTGGACCTTGCCGATCTTCGTGTCAGCACTGCATACTTTGATGAATATATGCGATATGAAATCGATCCAAAATGGATGGGAGAGTTACCACTCACCCTGCTAATCAGTCCACAGGGTGAGGTCAAGCGCTTACGTGGAACCGTGGATTTTGCAGACCTTCGCAAATGGCTCAATACGCAATAAGGTTTTATTTACTGCGTATCAGCTCAATAAAACGCAAGGCCATCTCAGCACACGCATCAGGATGTGTCGCAGCAATATGATAAGAATCTGCCTGTAACTCAGTCAGCACCGAACCGGGTATGCGTTGCTGCCACTTCTGCACTGATGCAACAGACTGGCGCTGACTCATGGCATCGGGCGTCTCAGGTTGTACAGCGACAATCACTTGTGTCGGGCACAGGATGGATCCCAGGCGATCTGGCTCAGCAAGACCGGGCAGCATTCTAAAGCAAGCTTTAACCGTCTGCGCAGGTGCCGCGCCCATATACTGTGTCCACCACTCCATCGCCTCTGGTGACAGCGCGGATCCCATGCGACCCGGCATCGTATGTCGCGCCCAACCAATCACACCCTCCTGATCGACCCAGTCGATCCATTGCTGCACCCATTTGCCAAGCGCACCGCCTGGGGAAATCAAGACGCCAGCAAGCGTCATGGACGCAAGCCAATCAGGTTGTTGCTGGGCAAGATACAAAATGATCTGTGCGCCAAGCTTGGTGCCAACGACATGCACCTGATCGACCCCCAGAGACTGAATCAGCGCTTCAATATCCTGCGCCAGACGGGGAATCGTCAACACCTCATCTGTGGCCAAAGGCGTTGAGCGACCGTAGCCACGCAGGTCTGGCCTGATCACGCGACAGGTGCGCGACAGATGCGGAACCCAGCCATTGAATGCTTCTGCTGTTTCGCCAATGCCATGCAACAACATGACTGTCGGGGCGGTGGTCCAGCCATCCGTGCAATCATCTTCGAGATAGGCGATTTCGACACCCGGAGCGACCACGACGCGTTCTGCGCATCGCACTGCGTGAATGTTCCTCATTGTCATTGCGCTTCAACCTTTCCGTCCGCAATGACTTTTTGCCACTTGCTAATCTGTTTGTCGATTTCTATTCTTAGGTCTTTCGCGGGCAGCCCCTGCACATCGACATCGAGCTGAGTCAGTTGCTTGACAAATCCGGGCTCAGCGCAAATTTCCAGCATAACTTTTTCGAGTGTCGCGACAACGTCTGCGGGCATTCCTGCTGGACCAAGAATACCCAGCCAGTAGGTTGACTCAAACTCCGGGTACCCCAGTTCAGCCACTGTCGGCACATTGGGCAAATATGAAGCGCGGTGTGCGCCTGTAACAGCCAACACATTGAGCCGGCCATCTTCGACCATATCCCTTGAGGTGATATAGCCTTCAATCTTGACATCCACGCGCCCAGCGATGAGATCGGCCTTGGCAGGTCCCGTTCCCTGGTATGGCACATGCAGCATTTTCAAACCCACTGTATTGGCGAGCATTGCCATCGACAGATGTGGCCAGCTTCCAACGCCAGCCGACGAATATACGACCTCATCGGGATGGGCTTTCGTATATTGCACAAACTCATTAAACGTCTTGTAAGGCTTTTGAGCCTGTGCAAGAAAGGCTCCAGGGTGACTGGCGACGAAAACGATTGGCGTGAAGTCTTTTACTGTGTCGTAGGGCAAGGCTTTAAGCAATGACGCATTAACTGTTAAGGACGTATTTCCCATGAGCAGGGTATAGCCATCTGGTGCTGCCTTGGCGACTAAATTTGAACCAATCACAGTGCCTGCACCGGGTCGATTTTCAACAATCATTTTTTGGCCAAGCAATACGCTGGCGCGATTAGCAATGATACGTCCGACAACATCGGTCGAACCTCCTGGCGGGAATGGAACAATCAGTGTGATCGCATGATCAGGATAGGCTGCCTGCGCCCCAGACAAACAGGACATTGCGAGTAGCCCCGCGAAAGCTATTCGGAAAGGCTTGAAGAATTTTTTCATTTTTTGTCTCAAAATTATTATGCGTTGTTCAATCGTTTTTATTTGTCTGTATGCAATAAAGCAGTGAGCTCACTGATATGTTCCAGACGCTCAAGATCCAGCACCATCGCGAGAATTTTTTCAGACTGTTCGCCAGGCATAAAGCTGGTCAATCGACGAAACTTTGCCACGATTTTTTCTTTGGTTGGCTGCAGCGTATCCATCTCCAGGCCAGAGAGTGCATGCATGGTACCGCCACAGTCAATCTCGACATCTACACGCCCACCCTGATCAGGGGCAGGATCGATGAGATCAATTCGTTCGGCAAGTGCCAAGACGTCTGGATCGGTAAAGTTTTCATAAAACTTATAAAGTTCGACCGGCTTACCCGCGAGCGCCGCAGCAACGGTAAAGCGGGCGCTCACGCGCGCCTTGAGGGGTGCTTCATAGGGATGGACGTTTTGAAAACCCGGATTGGTGAGGGTCGCAAGTGGTGCACGAATTCTCACGCGATTGATCTGCTCGGGACGAAGCTGATGCTGTTGCTTCAAGACGAGCGCCAGGTGCACAGGCGTTTGCACAAAAATGCATACTGGCCGCTCTTTGTAAATCACATCGTGAATCAAAAAACGTTTACCTAAATCACGGATCGCCTCATGCGACTGCTCAACTGACCGTGCAAACGCCTGAAAGTATCCTGACCGACCTTCAAAGGTGGTGGGGGCTGCTGTTGCACCACAATGGGCAAGGACTGCTGCAGACACGCCACTGCGTGCGGCCCAGCCGACGTTGAGCTTGACGTCCATCGTGCCATGATGAAAGCCCTCGCCGAACCCCGAAGCAAACATGGTCGAACAACCTAGGGCATTGACGAGTTCAGCGGACTGTAGACCAAGCATCTTTCCCGCGGCAGCTGCGGCACCTACCGCACCTGCAACACCCGAGCCTCTAAAAAATGGCAACATCGTCGGCCCACCGAGATAGGCGCGTGCCACTAAGTCATAGCCCACCACCACGCTGGTGAGGAGGTCTCGTCCACTACTGTTTTGCTCTTCGCCGATAGCCATCGCCGCAGGGATCGTCACCGCCCCAGGATGAGATTTTTCAAGAAAATCATCATGCGTACACCCATTGACAAGCGTGGCATTGACAAAAGCGGCATCGATTGCGGGGACCCGTAACGCATGACCGATCACCGTCGCCTGCCCTCTGTTGTGCTGCACAAATTTTCTCGCAACCGCTGGTACCGGCAAATCACGGGCAGCAAGCGAAGTGGCGAGCGCATCCAGGATGCAGGACTTGGCAAGCAGCACCGTTGCGTCTGGCAACGCCTCAAATTTTGTGTCGAAAATAAATTGGCTCAAGTCACGCGCAAGCGTGGCCTGTGTCTTGCTGGTGTCCATATTGTCCCCAAACTCCTTTTTTACGTACGCATCTCCCCTGTGAGGGAAGGTGCGCGCAGGAGTTTCTTGTTGTTACTGAAGCATGATCTTTTCTGAATTGAAAGATCTCGCATCGAGCTTATCTGCAGATGCCTGACAAATCAACATATTCTGGAGGCATCACTACGATCGCCAGACTTCCTGCTCAATCATGACCTGACCTTTGTCGTTCGAGACAAAGATTTCTGAGTCCTGAATATTGACATGCAACTGCATGCTGCGCGCGGCTTGTGCTGCCAACGCCTTGGTCTGCTCAGATGGCAAGCAAATGACCTTGAGATTACG
>CANBUF010000003.1 GCA_947372575.1 Alcaligenaceae bacterium
GGAGCGCGCAAGCAACGTCGAAGCGATGGTGCGCGACCTGTCCGAATTGCGCGAAGGCGATCCTGTCGTGCACGCGCAGCATGGCATTGGGCGATACCACGGCCTGGTTAATCTGGACATGGGTGAAGGCGAGATGGAGTTCCTCTATCTCGAATACGGCAATAAAACTACCTTGTATGTACCGGTTGCCCAGCTCCATGTCATCGCACGCTACAGTGGTACCGACCCCGATGCGGCGCCCCTGCACCTGCTCGGTTCGGGACAATGGGAAAAAGCACGCAAAAAAGCTGCGCAGCAAGTCCGCGATACCGCTGCAGAATTACTCGACATTTATGCCAAGCGTGCAGCCCGACAGGGCTTCTCCTTCAAACTGCCGTTGGGCGATTACGAACTTTTTGCCGAAGGTTTCGGCTTTGAAGAAACCGTCGACCAGGCGACAGCGATTCAGTGTGTCCTGGACGATATGACCTCAGGCCGCCCAATGGATCGACTGGTGTGCGGCGATGTGGGTTTTGGTAAGACTGAAGTCGCACTGCGCGCGGCCTTTCTGGCGATCGCAAATGGTAAACAGGTCGCACTCTTGTGCCCGACCACGCTATTGGCCGAACAGCACGCGCAGACCTTTTCGGATCGTTTTGCCGACTGGCCGGTCAGAGTGGTCGAGCTGTCACGTTTTCGCTCTGCCAAAGAAGTCAGTGCTGCCATCGCTGGTATTAATGATGGCACGATTGATATCGTGATTGGTACCCATAAGATTCTGTCTAAGGACGTACAGTTCAAGCGACTGGGTCTGGTCATCATCGATGAAGAGCACAGGTTTGGTGTGCGTCAGAAAGAAGCCCTGAAATCACTGCGCGCCGAAGTTGATGTGCTGACACTGACCGCAACGCCCATCCCCCGGACCCTGGGCATGTCACTCGAAGGCATTCGTGATTTTTCGGTCATTGCGACCGCACCTCAAAAACGCCTGGCGATCAAGACCTTTGTGCGCCGCGAAGACAACAGCACCATTCGCGAAGCATTGCTCCGTGAACTCAAGCGTGGCGGCCAGGTGTATTTCTTGCACAACGAAGTCGATACGATTCACAATCGGCGTGCACGTCTCGAAGAGCTTGTCCCCGAGGCACGTATTGCCGTCGCGCACGGCCAGATGGGTGAGCGCGACCTTGAGCAGGTCATGAAAGGTTTTTATCAGCAAAAATTCAACGTACTGCTGTGCACCACGATTATCGAAACGGGGATTGACGTCCCAAGCGCCAACACCATTCTGATTCATCGTGCGGACCGCTTCGGTCTGGCACAGTTGCACCAGCTGCGCGGACGCGTCGGTCGCTCACATCACCAGGCTTATGCCTACCTGATGACGCCAGGCGAAGACGCCATCACCAAGAACGCTAAAAAACGTCTCGAGGCTATTCAAGCAATGGAAGAACTGGGCTCGGGCTTCTTCCTGGCCATGCACGATCTCGAAATCCGCGGAACAGGCGAAGTTCTGGGGGAATCACAATCCGGCAATATCCAGGAGATTGGCTTCTCGATGTATAACGACATGCTCAACGAAGCAGTCAGGGCCTTGAAAGCTGGCGTAGAACCCGATCTGGATGCGCCTTTTAGCGCAGGATGCGAGGTCAATTTGCACGCCCCTGCCCTGTTACCTGCCGATTACTGTGGTGATATCCCGGCCAGACTCTCGCTCTATAAGCGCTTGTCGAGCACGGCAGACGAAGACAACCTAATCAGAATTCAGGAAGAACTGATTGATCGGTTTGGCAAACTGCCCGATCCAGCCCGTACACTGATTGCGACCCATAAGTTGCGCTTGCTGGGCTTGCCGCTCGGCATTCAAAAAATCGATGCGAGCGAGGGCCAGATCAATCTGCAGTTCAAGCAAAACACCACCGTTGATCCGATGCGCCTGATCGAGCTTGTTCAGAAACAGAAACATATTCGCTTTGCGGGTCCAGACAAATTACGTATTGAATTACAAACCTCAGATGTAACCGAGCGATTCGAAGCAGTTCGCACCGTTTTACGATCGCTCGTCTAGAGCCTTGATTATTTTTATTGCAGCGAGTACCTCATGACCACATTCAATCTTGTTGTACAGACCCCCGCCCTGACGGGAGAAATGATCGAGCAGATCGCCGCCATTGCCGAAGCCTCAGGCGTCAAACGTCTTGGCACATCCGCTGTACGTCTGCTCGATGTCAATGACAGTGTGGAGATTCGCAACGAAGTCCATACCTGGAGCGTTCGCACGCATGCAGATTGCGCGTACATTCCAGAGGGCAGCCGTCTGTCCGACTGCAAAGTGCTCGCGATGGACATGGATTCCACACTGATCAATATCGAATGTATCGATGAAATCGCAGCCTTCGGTGGAGTCAAAGAACAAGTTGCCTCGATTACCGAAGCAGCCATGCGAGGTGAGATCAAGGACTTTGCCGAAAGCCTCACACGACGCGTCGCTTTTTTAAAAGGCTTACCCGCAGAGGTGTTGCAGTCCGTCTTTGACGAAAAGCTTCGGTTAAATGCAGGTGCGGAGCAACTCATCCACACCGTCCAGCAGGCCGGAATCAAAGTACTGCTGGTCTCGGGCGGCTTTACGTTTTTTACCGAAAAGCTTAAAACCCGCTTGAAGCTGGATGCAGCACACGCTAACGTCTTGGGACAGGAGAATGGCGTTTTAACCGGTGCCGTACAAGGACGTATTCTGGATGCGCAAGGCAAAGCGGATACGTTACATGCCTTTGCAAAGGAGCATGGCGCAGAGCCACATCAGATTATTGCGATTGGCGATGGTGCCAACGATCTTAAAATGCTCGCCCACGCCGGCATCTCTGTAGCCTATCGGGCCAAGCCTGTTGTTCAGGCACAGGCCAGATATGCACTCAATGTTGCGGGTCTGGATGGGGTGCTGAACTGGTTTGAATAAGCGGTAAGACACTCACCCCTTATTCGAGCCATCACATCAAGCTGTCTCTCCAAAACCATCACAGCCGCTTATGAGGTTTTCATGATTTCAGACCCCATTGCACGCGGGTCTCGCACAAGCCAGTTCCCGGATTCAACGCTCGCGATGAATTCCGCAACATAACTATTAAAACGCTCTGGCTCTTCGAGATTCAGAGTGTGTCCTGTCTTGGGCATGACCACCAAACCACTCGCAGGGATGGTTTTCTTCATAAAAATCCCAGGCTGCAGGCAGTGATCATCCTCATCCCCAACCATAATCAAAGTTGGAACCGTCATCTGCTTGAGCGGGTCTTCGAGATCATAAATTGAGGGACGCTCAGCCTGAACGCCTCGCATTGTGTTTGCGCAGCCGATACTATCGTGCTCACCAAGCTGTGTAGCAAACTCCTTCCACCCGCGTGGATCTTTGTTCAAATATTGCACACGTGATGCACCCATCGCATAGGTTTGCGCAAAGACAGCACTGCCGAGGGTTTCAAACTGATTCGCGACTTCACGCGAAATCTCGCGGAAATATTCCTCATACTGTTTTTCTGCGCCATAGCCTGCGCCCGCGACTGTTATAGACAGCGCACGCTCAGGTGCGAGCAGGCCAAAATGCAAAGTCGCAAACCCACCCATTGATAACCCGACAATATGCGCACGCGCAATACCTGCAGCATCCATCACAGCCAGGATGTCCTCAACCGCCCGGCGCTGAGAATACATAGCCACATCAGTCGGGACATCAGAGGGTATGAATCCACGTGCAGAAAATGTCACGCACCGGTGACGACGTGAAAAAGCCCGCATCTGAGACTCCCAGCTGCGCCAATCCCCACCGAACTCATGCACAAACACTATGGGTGTACCCTGCCCTGCTTCTTCGTAATAGAGACGGATATTGTCCGAAGTCGTCGCCCAACTCATAGATCGTTCCTTTTGTTATGAACCTGACACGTGCGCACTCCAGCATCAGACGAGTGCGAACGATCGTGCTAAGCAGCTTAGCTGATCATCGTAATGCACCAAGCTTACGTACACAGCGAGTATCCGTATTTAAAAAACTGGAATGCTTTGGTTTTAGGGTATTAGTTTGAACAGCCTACAAAATGCAGTCTTATCCGTTCGTTTTGTGGTTTAGTGCAAAAACTAACTGCGACGCAGCAAATAACGCACAACGAAACCCGGAAATGCCAGCACCACAAATAAGCTAAACGTGATGGCATAGAACTCCCACTTCTGAGCGAAGGGGTTACCAATCGTACTTTCAAAAAAGTACGCCAACAAACCAACAGCCCCATACAACGCAAGCAATTCGAGTACCCGAATCACAAAGGACTTGTCGTGCCGTTGTGCCTGAGAGCTTGGTGGACGCAGCGGAATCAATGCAAACAAACGGTCATTAAAAAAAGGAATGTTTGCGGCGAATAATGCCACCGCAATCAGGATCCATATTGCGACCGTTTGATTCATCTATGGTGCAAGCGTCGCACGCATCGTCTGCAGACAAAGTGTCATCAGACCACCTGGCATCAATCCCACAAACAGTACCAAGGCACCGTTGACGATCATCAGGACTTTTGGCACAAAATGCACTGCAGGCAAAGCGACAACCGGCTCGACCGGCTCATCAAAATACACAACTTTGATTACGCGCAGGTAGTAGAAGGCACCAATCAGAGAGAACAGGACGGCGACAACAGCCAGCCACAGGCGATCAGATTGCAACAACGCCTGAAGGATCAAGAGTTTTGCATCAAAGCCAACCAGAGGAGGCAGACCGGCCAGAGAGAACATCAGCACAAGGATCATGGCGGCCATCCAGGGGCTACGACGGTTCAGACCACTCAGATCACTAATCGATTCGCACTCATTGCCATCACGTGCCAACAACATGATCAAACCGAATGAGGCAAGCGTCGTCATCACATAGGTCACTATGTAAAACAGCGCTGAACCATAGGCTGAAGAATCAGCAGCGAGGTCATTATCAATCGAGCCAGACAACAGGCCCAACAAAACAAATCCCATATGCGAAATCGTCGAATACGCCAGCATGCGCTTAAAGTTGGTTTGCATGATGGCAGTCAGGTTACCAATCGCGAGCGATAAGATCGCCAGGATCATTAACATTGGTTGCCACTGCACTGCCAGATCACCCAGACCAATCACCAGAATACGCAGAGTGATCGCAAAGGCAGCCAGCTTGGGGGCGGCAGCCAGGACCAGTGTCACCGCTGTCGGTGAACCCTGATAGACATCGGGCACCCACATATGAAAAGGAACCGCACCTAATTTAAAGGCCAGACCTGCAACGATAAACACCAGACCAAAGGTCAGTGGCAGATAATCGATCTGGCCCGAATTCACGGCCTCTGCGATACTATGCAGATCCAGGCTGCCGGTTGCGCCATAGATCATGGACATACCGTAGAGCATGAATCCCGAAGCCAGTGCGCCCAGAACGAAATACTTCATGGCGGCTTCTGTCGATTGCTCATGATCGCGACGAATCGCAACTAATGCATAGAGCGCCAGTGACATCAGTTCGAGTCCAAGATAAATCGTCAGGAAATTACCTGCCGAAATCATGACCATCTGTCCGAGCAACGCAAAGAGCACCAACACGTAGAACTCGCCACCGCGCAGCATATCGCGTGTCTGGATATATTCACGACCATAGATCAATGTCAGAGCCACTGCAATGTACGACGTCATCTTGAGCAAGTGCGACAGCGGATCTGTGACGAACATACCCGAAAAGGTGTCACCAACCGCACCCACCAGCCACAAGGTGCCCGTCAGGACAGCCAGTACGCCAAGGGTGAGCAGGGACAAACCATACGCAAGTGTGCGACGTTTACCGTGACTGCAGGCATCGACGATCAGAATCAGCATGCCCATGAACAGCAAAACAATTTCTGGTAGAGCCAGGGCGAAATCAAATTGGAGTTGCATCATGGCTTACAGTTTTGATTGAGAGATGTGTTGCAACAAGGCCTGAACCGATGTGTGCATCACGTCAGTGAAGGGCTTCGGATGAATGCCCATGTAAATCACAGCGATTGCCATGACACCAAGAATCAGGAATTCACGATTGGAGAGATCCGGCAAATCACGTACATGATCATTCGCGATATCACCAAAGGCAACACGCTTGACCATCCAGAGCGAATACGACGCACCCAGGATCAAGGCGGTAGCAGCCAGCAAACCAATCCAGAAGTTATATTGGACGGCACCCATGATCACCATGAACTCACCGACAAAACCGCTGGTAGCTGGCAGACCCGCATTGGCCATTGAAAACAGTACAAAGAAGGTGACGAATTTTGGCATCGTGTTGATGACACCACCGTAATCGGCAATTTTGCGTGTATGCATTCGGTCATACAGCACGCCGATACACAGAAACATCGCTGCGGAGACAAATCCGTGCGAAACCATCTGGACGATCGCGCCCTCAAGACCTGCGGTATTAAAGATAAACAGACCGAGCGTGACAAAACCCATATGAGCGATGGAGGAATACGCCACCAGCTTTTTCATATCGTCCTGAACAATGGCCACCAGACCGATATAGATCACCGCAGTCAAGGAGAGCGCAATGATGAACCCACCCAATGCCATGGAAGCGTCAGGGGCGATCGGTAATGACAACCTCAGAAAACCGTAGGCGCCAAGTTTAAGCATGATGGCGGCAAGCACCACCGATCCACCCGTCGGCGCTTCAACGTGTGCGTCAGGCAACCAGGTATGGACAGGCCACATTGGGATCTTGACTGCAAAGGCAGCAAGAAAGGCAAAGAAGATCAGCACCTGCGGTGTGTATTCAAGGGGTAAAGCGTGCCAAGTCAGGATATCAAACGATCCACCCGATACATTCCACAGATAAATGAGTGCGACCAGCGTCAGCAACGAACCCATTAGTGTGTAGAGAAAGAACTTGAAGGCTGCATACACGCGATTGGGGCCACCCCAGACACCAACGATGATGTACATCGGGATCAGGGTTGCTTCAAAGAACACGTAGAACAGCAGGCCATCGAGTGATGCAAACACACCGATCATCAGGCCTGACAGTATCAGGAATGCCGCCATGTACTGTGCAACGCGACTCTTGATGACCTCAAAGCCTGCCAGTACCACGATAATCGTAATAAAAGCAGTCAGCAGGACGAACCATAGT
The DNA here is from genome assembly GCA_947372575.1 of Alcaligenaceae bacterium. The sequence continues at coordinate 7,148 of CANBUF010000003.1, forward strand.
GATATACCGTCGATGCCCAGATGATAAAACACGGCAAAGGCGGCAATCCAGCTTGTCTTTTCAACAAACTGCATGGCGGCGGTTGTACTGTCAAAACCCAGATAGAGCGGAATGGTCACCAGAAAACTGATGATCGCGCCGATCAGTGCAAGGTTACGCGTAAAGGCATGACGCTCATCGCTGCCAAAGGCAAGCACGATCAACCCGCAGACGATCGGTACAAAGATCGACAGGGTGAGCCAGGGAATAGAGAAAGAAGCCATCTCGCTTGCCATCATTTGGAACCAAAAATTATGTAGGTGATCGCAACCATCAGACCGATGATCATCGCAAAGGCATAGTGGTAGATGTAACCTGTTTGCAGGCGGCGAGTCACCGCTGCAACAACACCCACCAGTTTGGCGGAACCATTCACAAGCAAGCCATCAATCAGACCACGGTCACCCTGTTGCCAGAGCCCCTGACCCAGGAGACGTGCGCCGCGTGCGATGACTTGTTCGTTAAACCAGTCAAAGAAGTATTTATTTTCCAGGACGTAGTTCAGACCGCTCAGTTTGCGTTGAATGGCTGCAGGGACTTTCGGATTGATCAGGTAGCAATACCAGGCCACAACTGCGCCAGACACGACGAGCCAGAAGGCGACTGAAGTCAAGGCATGGATCGCGTAAGCAAACACACCATGCCAGTCATGTTCAAGCTCCTCCATAGCTGGATGCTTGGCTAGAATCACAATGGCGTCCTTGAAGTAGTCACCAAACAGCAACGGATCAACAACCAAAGCACCAATAATGACTGAGGGGATCGCCAGCAGCACAAGTGGTAGTGTGACCACCCAGGGTGACTCATGTGGCGTGCCGCCGTGATGACCATGATCGTCATGTGCTGCATGGTCGGTTGAATCATGCGCATGATCGTGATCATGTGCACACTCGGCAGAATGCGCATGAGCGTCATGTCCATGATCGGCATCGACTGCAAAGCGCTCTTTACCGTGGAAGACCAGGAAATACACGCGGAACGAATAGAGTGACGTGACAAACACACCAATCAAGGTTGCGTAATATGCATAGGTCGAGCCCCAAACGTTGGCGGCACCGGCAGCTTCGATGATGTGTTCTTTGGAGTAAAAACCAGAGAAAAATGGTGTGCCAACGAGAGACAAGGTACCGATCAGGAACGTGATCCAGGTAATCGGCATGTATTTGCGCAAGCCACCCATGTTGCGGATATCCTGATCGTGGTGCATACCAATAATCACCGAACCCGCACCCAGGAACAACAGCGCTTTAAAGAAAGCATGGGTCATCAGGTGGAAAATAGCGACCGAGTAAGCCGAGGCCCCCAACGCCACTGTCATGTAACCGAGCTGCGAAAGCGTTGAATAGGCAACGACTCGCTTAATATCAGTCTGGATAATACCGAGGATACCCAGGAACAAGGCACCCGTAGCTCCAATCACAATGATGAAAGACAACGCGGTATTGGACAATTCAAACAGTGGTGAAAATCTTGCCACCATGAAAATACCGGCAGTCACCATAGTTGCCGCGTGAATCAGGGCAGAAATTGGTGTGGGGCCTTCCATCGAGTCTGGCAACCAGGAGTGCAGCGGAACCTGAGCCGACTTACCCATTGCACCAATAAACAAGCAAATGCAGGCGACCGTAATGAGCATCCAGCTGGTACCTGGAAGGGTCAAGGTCGCGAGTTTATCTGCTTGATCGAATACCTCACCATAGTGCATGGTACCCGTATAAGCAAACAGCAAACCGATTCCAAGAACAAAGCCAAAGTCACCGACGCGGTTCACCAAGAAGGCTTTCATGTTGGCGAAAATGGCAGTAGGTTTTGTGTACCAGAAACCGATCAGCAGGTATGACACCAGTCCCACAGCTTCCCAGCCAAAAAACAACTGAACCATGTTGTTAGACATGACCAGCATCAGCATAGAGAAGGTAAACAACGAAATATAGGCAAAGAAACGCTGATAACCAGGGTCCTCCGACATGTAGCCGATGGTATAGATATGCACCATCAGTGACACAGAGGTCACGACAACCATCATCAGGGCTGAGAGTGGATCGATCAGAAAACCAATCACCAGTTTGGTCTGTCCGATGATGCTCCAGGTGTAGACCGTACCGTCAAAGGTATGACCGTTCAGGACATCTCTGAGCACCATCACCGAACCAATCGCAGAAACTGCGACCAGTGCGATAGTCAGGACATGAGAGCCGCGACGGCTGACCTGGCGACCGAGAAATCCGGTTCCAAACAGACCAGCAAGGATTGCACCCAGCAAAGGAGCCAGTGCAATGATCAGATATAGAGAAAGTGGGCTAGACATTTTGTTCTGTGTTCCGATCAGCCCTTAAGGCGGTCAAGTTCATCAACATTGATCGTGCTGAGGTTGCGGAACAGCAGCACTAGAATTGCCAGTCCGATTGCGGACTCAGCAGCTGCAACCGTCAGGATGAAAAATACAAACACCTGGCCTGCCGCGTCACCAAACCAGGTTGAAAATGCGACGAAGTTCATATTGACGGCCAACAACATCAGCTCGATGGACATCAGCAATACGATCAGATTACGGCGATTCAGAAAAATACCGAACACACCAATTGCAAACAATATGGCACCTAGCACGAGGAAGTGCGGCAGCGTGAGCGTCATCATGCTTGATCTCCGGATTTATCATTGACCGCAGCTTGTGACGGCATGTCGATCAGACGGACACGGTCACGAGCACGTACATGGATGGCTGCAGCAGGATCGTTGTACTTCACATCGCGACGCTTACGCATCGTCAGTGAAATAGCGGCAATCATACCGACCAGCAGGACGACCGCTCCGACCTCGATTGCAAAAGCATATTCGGTGTACATCACTTCACCGAGCGTGCGAGCGTTGTTGTAGCTGTTACCCATATCGACCGCTGGTCCCACCTGCCCCCAGCCTGTTGACAGCACAAATGACATTTCCAGCACCATGATCAGACCAACAATAATGCCTAGCGGCAAATAGGTCTTGATTTCGGTACGGAGCTCTTCCATTTTGATGTCCAGCATCATCACCACAAACAGGAACAGCACCATCACAGCCCCCACGTAGATGAGGACCAACAACAAAGCAAGAAATTCTGCGCCCAACAGCATCCAGATCATGGACGCATTGGCAAAAGCCAGGATCAGATGCAGCACGGCAGTAACAGGACTGGAGGCGGTAATGACGCGAAACGCAGCAATCACAAGAACCAGTGCAAGTATGTAAAAGAGAATAGTTGTAAACATAATATGTGTTGAGCCCCGATGATCAGCGATAAGGCGCATCGGCTGCGCGATTGCGTGCGATGTCGTCTTCGTAACGATCACCCACCGCCAACAACATGTCTTTGGTGAAATACAGATCGCCACGCTTTTCGCCGTGGTATTCAAGAATATGCGTTTCAACGATCGAGTCGACCGGGCAGCTTTCCTCGCAGAAGCCACAGAAAATACACTTGGTCAGATCGATGTCATAGCGTGTTGTGCGGCGTGAACCGTCCTCGCGCTCTTCGGACTCAATCGTGATGGCCATCGCTGGACAGACCGCTTCGCACAATTTGCAGGCGATACAACGCTCTTCGCCATTTGGATAGCGCCGTAAAGCATGCAGCCCTCTAAACCGAGGTGACTGCGGTGTTTTTTCTTGCGGATAGCGCAACGTAATCTTGCGCCTGAAAATATACCTACCGGTCAGCTGCAAGCCCTTGAGTAACTCGAGGAGCATGAGACTACCGAAAAAATCCTTGATCGCTTGCATAACCTGCCTTTTTTGCCGTCGAGTTGCGGTCAGTTCCAGATATTCCAGGGCGTCTGCATCCAGATCGCCACAACCACCAGCCACACACCTGTGAGCGGAATAAAAATCTTCCAGCCCAAACGCATGATCTGGTCATACCGATACCGCGGAAACGTCGCACGGAACCAGATGTACATCGAAACCACCGCGAATGTTTTCAAGCCCAACCACAGCCAACCAGGAATCCAGGTCAGTGGCGCAATATCAAGTGGAGAAGCCCAACCACCGAGGAACATGATTGATGCCATGCATGACAGGAAAATCATGTTGGCGTATTCGCCCAGGAAAAACAGCGCGAACGCCATGCCTGAGTACTCCACCATGTGACCAGCCACAATTTCTGATTCGCCCTCAACCACGTCAAATGGATGACGGTTGGTTTCGGCGACCGTTGAGATCACGTAAATCACAAATAATGGCAACAGTGGCAACCAGTTCCAAGACATGAAGGTTAAGCCCTTGTCCGCAAACCAGCCGCGGTTCTGAACAGAGACAATATCCGACATATTCAGACTGCCCGACACAAGCAACACTGTCACCAGCACAAAGCTGATCGCCAGTTCGTAAGACAACATCTGGGCCGACGCACGCATGGCTGCAAGCAAGGCATATTTAGAGTTGGAAGCCCAGCCTGCCACAATCACGCCATAGACACCAATTGAGGTGATTGCCATTACATAAAGTAAACCAGCATTGACATTGGCAAGCACCAGCTCAGGACCAAAGGGCACAACGGCCCAGGCAGCCAGCGCAGGCATCAGTGTCACAACGGGTGCGAGCACAAACAGAACCTTATTCGCCTGACTCGGAATGATGACTTCTTTCGTTAAGAGTTTGACGACATCGGCATAAGGCTGGAGCACACCCCGCCAACCAACCTTTGTTGGGCCAAGACGCTGGTGCATCGAGGCGATCAGCTTGCGTTCCCAGAACGTGAGACGTGCCACGGCCAGAATGATTGGAACCGCGATGACGAGAATCTTAACCAGCGTCCAGACTAACAACCAGAGTGAAGGGCCGAGCAAGTCGGTACCCATGGATTCAAGAACGTTTAGCCACTGCATCAGGCACGCTCCACGCTAAGTTGACCAAACGCGCTACCGAGCGCTGCGGTCTGTTCGAATCCTGCTGCCACACGCACAGCACCCGCAGCAAGCGTGTCATCCAATTCTGCAGTCAGCTCAATTTGACCTGTGGCAGATTTGATACGCACTTGCATACCTGTTGCGAGGCCAAGATCGGCCATCGTCAAGCCGTGCATACGCGCGACAGGGTGACGTGAAGCCTGCGACCGCTGCAAAGCCTCTGCACGACGCACAATCGCATCCGTACGATAGATCGGCACATCTGTCACACGCTGCAAACCGGTCGCGCTCTGTGAAGCCGTATGACCCACCGCAGCTTGAATCTGATTCGACAACCGGCCTTCAACACCGCCTGAAAGCACGGAATCACGGACTGACTCGGACGTTTCGTCATCAAAACCAGCAAGGTGCAGAACGTTACCCAATACACGCAAGACTTTCCAGCCTGGGCGCGTCTGAGCATGAGGCGCCACAGTACCTTTAAAACTCTGGGCCAAGCCCTGTGCATTGACGAATGTGCCCGAGGTCTCGGTAAAGGGCGAGATCGGCAACATGACATTTGCCCAATCCTTGGCCGACGAGGCGTAGGAGGTGAGTGCCACGTTGAATTCTGCAGCCTTGAGTGCAGCCAGCGCCTGCGCGCCATTATCAGCATCGAGCAATGGCTCGGCATGCAGCACGATATAGGCTTTGAGCGGCGCAGCGAACATTGCTGAAGCAGTCTTGCCACCATTGACCGGTGTCGCACCTGCCAGGTAACCACCGACAGTATTTGCACCCGAAGTCAGGAAACCAAGTTTGCCTGCAGCAAGCTGCGCGACAAGCTGAGCATTCGCGGCAATACGCGAGGCATCCGGCGCATTGACTGCACTGTTACCGAGCAATACTGCAACTTGCGCGCCCGAAGACAGACTTTCAGCGATGGCCTGTGCGTGGGCATCGGCCTTGAGCCCTGTCAGTGCAGCAGGCACTTCAGCGCCCTTGAGACCAGCGAGTGCCACAGCAACTTGAGCAAGCGTGTCGGCAATCATAGCTGGCAACACTGTTGCGCGTGCAGTCAGTTTAAGCAGTGGATCATCACCGTTTGCATCGATGCTCGAGACCTGCGTCCCGTGCTTGGCCGCCTGACGCAGACGCTGCGCCATCAACGGATGATCCTTACGCAGGAACGAACCCACTACCAGCACACGATCCAGGGATTCGAGCTCGGCAATCGGCATACCCAACCATGGTGCACCACTCAAGGCGGCATCCAGACTTGCATCGGTCTGACGCAACCGGAAATCAATATTTTCAGAACCCAAACCACGCGTCACACGTGCAAGCAAGGCCAGCTCTTCGAGCGTGGCGAACTCACTTGCCAACGCGCCAATCTGTGCAGCACCCGACTGATCACGCACATCCATCAAGCCATGCGCAACCACTTGCAACGCATCTGACCAGGTTGCCTCACGCCACTTGCCGTCTTCACCTTTGATCATGGGTGATGCCAGACGGTCTTCAGTCTTGAGGCCTTCATAAGAAAAGCGATCACGATCGCTGATCCAGCATTCATTAATTTCTTCGTTCTCGAAAGGCACGACACGCATGACCTCTTCGCCTTTGACCTGAACAACCAGGTTGGCACCCACACTGTCATGCGGTGATACGCTGCGACGGCGAGCGAGTTCCCAGGTGCGTGCGGAGTAACGGAAAGGCTTGGATGTCAAGGCGCCAACAGGACAGATGTCAATCATATTCCCGGACAATTCCGACTCAACCGAACGGCCAACAAAGGTCGTGATTTCGGAATGTTCACCACGACCAATCATCCCCATTTCCATGATGCCAGCAACTTCCTGGCCAAAGCGCACGCAACGTGTGCAATGGATGCAACGGGCCATTTCTTCGGCGGAGACAAGTGGTCCCAGTTCTTTGTGGAACACTACCCGCTTTTCTTCCTGGTAGCGTGACTCCGAACCACCGTAGCCAACGGCCAGGTCCTGCAACTGACATTCACCGCCCTGATCGCAAATCGGGCAATCGAGGGGGTGATTGATCAACAGAAATTCCATCACGCTTTTCTGGGCGGCAATTGCACGCTCGGAACAGGTGTGGACCACCATGCCATTGGTTGCAGGTGTCGCGCAGGCAGGCATTGCCTTCGGAGCCTTTTCGACTTCGACCAGACACATCCTGCAATTGGCTGCGATCGACAGTTTCTTGTGATAACAGAAATGCGGCACATACACGCCGAGCTTATGGGCCGCATGCATGACCATGCTGCCCTCTTGCACTTCGACTTTCTTGCCGTCGATGGTTAATTCAACCATAACTTATCCTGATCTTAAATATAGGGAGCCACCACACATCGCTTATGCTCGATGTGGTGCGCAAATTCGTCACGGTAGTGCTTGAGGAAACCTCGCACTGGCATCGCCGCCGCGTCACCCAGGGCACAAATCGTGCGGCCCATGATGTTGCCTGCAACAGAATCCAGTAAATCGAGGTCTTCGGGGCGACCCTGACCATGTTCAATACGGTTCACCATGCGGTAGAGCCAGCCCGTGCCTTCACGGCATGGCGTGCACTGACCACAACTTTCTTCGTAGTAAAAATATGACAGTCGTAACAACGACTTCACCATGCAACGACTTTCGTCCATCACAATGACTGCACCAGAACCCAGCATCGAGCCGGCTTTGGCGATGGCATCGTAATCCATCGTGGTGTCCATCATGATCTGACCAGGGATCACTGGCGCACTTGAACCGCCAGGAATCACCGCTTTAATTTTTGCTCCGTTACGCATGCCGCCGGCGAGTTCCAGCAATGTGGAGAACGGTGTACCGAGTGGGATTTCATAATTGCCGGGACGCTCGACGTCACCGGTAATTGAAAACAGCTTGGTGCCACCGTTATTGGGCTTGCCGATCTCAAGGTAGGCTGGACCACCATTACGAATGATCCATGGAACTGCAGCAAATGTTTCGGTATTGTTGATGGTCGTCGGCTTGCCGTAAAGACCAAAGCTTGCCGGGAAAGGCGGCTTGAAACGCGGCTGGCCTTTTTTACCTTCGAGCGATTCGAGCAGTGCAGTTTCTTCGCCACAGATATACGCGCCAAATCCGTGGAAGGCATGTAACTGAAAGTTAAACGCAGAACCCAGAATCTTATTGCCCAGAAAGCCGGCCTGACGTGCCTGTTCTAACGCCTGTTCAAAGCGCTCATAGACTTCGAAAATCTCACCGTGAATATAGTTGTAGCCGACGTCAATACCCATCGCATAGGCGGCGATGGCCATGCCTTCGATCACGATATGGGGATTAAGTCGCAGAATGTCACGATCTTTAAATGTACCGGGCTCACCTTCATCAGAATTACAAACGAGGTATTTTTGACCTGGGAAGGTACGTGGCATGAAGGACCACTTGAGACCCGTCGGAAAACCTGCACCACCCCGACCACGCAATCCCGAGGCTTTGACTTCGGCGATCACGTCTTCCTGACTCATGCCCTGAGTCAGAATTTTACGCAGGGCTTCATAACCACCACGCTTGACGTACTCATCGAGCCCCCAATTGCTGCCATCCAGACCCTGCATGATTTGTGGCGTGATGTGACGCCCATGCAATGCCATGGAGGTTGTCAGGTCATTGCCTGTTGCATTCAGGCCTTCTGAGAATTTTGCAAGAATTGCGGCGGTACTCATGCTGCCTCTCCTTTTGCCGCAGCAGAGAGTTCGGCCAGCATCGCGTCGATCTTTTCAGCCGCCATGTGCACGCACATGTGTTTATTGTTGACAAGCAACACAGGGGAATCACCACAGGCCCCCATGCACTCTCCCTCGACGAGCGAGAACACGCCATCGGCAGTTGTTTCGCGAAAACCAATGCCGAGCTTTTGTTTCAGATAATCCGCAGTCTTGACGCCATCGCGTAAAGCACAAGGTAAATTCGTACAGACCGAAATCTTGAATTTACCAATTGGACGTACGTCAAACATGTTGTAAAACGTCGCGTTTTCTTGAACCAGAATCGGAGGCTGACCCAAATAGTCAGCGACATCCTGAATGACCTCGGGCGAGACCCAGCCCTTTTCGTCCTGCGCAATCGTGAGAGACGCCATGATGGCAGACTGCTTTTGATCTGCCGGATATTTGGCAATCTCGCGATCGATTAACTTGTAGGCCTGTTCAGAGAGCAGCATGATTTAAATCCGGTAGAACGTTTGGATGTAATTAGCGATCAATTTCGCCGAAAACAATATCTTGGGTACCGATGATCGTGACAGCATCGGCAATCATATGTCCACGCGACATTTCGTCGAGTGCCTGCAAGTGCGCAAAGCCTGGCGCACGAATCTTCAGACGGTATGGTTTGTTTGCACCGTCAGAGACGATGTAAATACCGAACTCGCCTTTAGGGTGCTCAACCGCAGCATAGGCCTCACCAGCTGGCACGCTGAAACCTTCAGTGAAGAGTTTGAAATGATGAATCAACTCTTCCATGTTGGTCTTCATACCAGCACGTTTTGGTGGAGAGACCTTGTGGTTGTCAATCATCACAGGGCCCGGATTATTACGCAGCCACTGCACGCACTGGCGAATGATGCGATTACTTTCACGCATTTCAGCCACACGTACGAGATAACGGTCATAACAATCACCGTTCACACCAACTGGAATATCGAATTGCAGGCGATCGTATACGGCGTATGGCTGGGTCTTGCGCAGATCCCAGGCAACGCCTGAGCCACGCAGCATCGGCCCTGAAAATCCAAGCGCCATCGCACGTTCCGGGCTAACGACACCGATACCAACAAGTCGTTGTTTCCAGATACGGTTATCAGTCAATAGTGTTTCGTATTCGTCCACCGCATTCGGAAAACGATTGGTAAAGTCCTCGATGAAATCCAGCAACGAACCCGAACGGGCATCATTCATTGCCTTGAGCTCTTTGGCTGAACGATACTGACTGGATTTACCATACTGAGGCATGCTGTCTGGCAAATCGCGGTACACACCACCTGGGCGGTAATACGCAGCATGCAGACGCGCACCTGAGACTGCTTCGTAGCAATCCATCAGGTCTTCGCGGTCGCGAAACGCGTACAAAAAGATCGCCATCGCACCCACATCCAGACCATGTGTGCCGATCTGTAGCAAGTGATTTAAGAGACGCGTAATTTCGTCGAACATCACACGGATGTATTGCGCACGCACGGGTGGTGCCACGCCCATCAGTTTTTCGATAGCCTGAACATAGCCGTGCTCGTTACACATCATCGACACGTAGTCGAGGCGATCCATGTAAGGCAAGGCCTGCAGGTAAGTACGCTGTTCAGCGAGCTTTTCGGTCCCCCGGTGCAACAAACCAATATGGGGATCCGCGCGCTGGATCACTTCACCATCCAACTCAAGCACCAGACGTAACACGCCGTGCGCCGCTGGGTGCTGGGGACCAAAGTTCAGTGTGTAGTTTTTAATTTCAGCCATGATTAACGCCCGACTCCATATCCGTCTTCGCGAATCACACGCGGAATAATCTCGCGCGGATCGATCGTGACAGGCTGATACACCACTCGACCCAATGCTGGGTCATAGCGCATTTCAACGTTGCCATACACAGGGAAATCTTTACGGAATGGATAACCGATAAAGCCATAATCCGTCAGAATGCGGCGCAAATCAGGATGGCCTTCAAACACTATACCAAAGAGATCAAAAGCTTCGCGCTCAAACCAATTTACGCTGGGCCAGACATTCATCAGTGAATCGCACGCGGGAAACTCATCTTGCGAGGCATAGGTACGCACCCGCAAACGCCAGTTATGCGTAATCGAAAGCAAGTGAATCACAACCGCAAAACGACCCGCAGGCACGAGGGTGTCATGACTTGCCAGACCCGTCCTGCCAACGCCATACGTTGCATAGTCGACACCACAGAGATCAATACATTGCTCAAAGCGCAGCGAGGGTTCGTCGCGCAAGCGCAAACAGGTTGATTCCCAGACGTCCGCCGAGACTTCTAGCGTGATCTCATCTGTTGCCAAAGTAATACGCGCCTGCTCGCCGAGCAGCGCCACCAATTGTTGATGCAGGTTTTCTAGCCTGGACATGTCTTAAGCCTGATTAATCCGCAGCACTGGATCGTGAGATCCAGTCACACGGCAACTTGATTTAACGAGCGATTGTATTTGTCTGACGAATCTTGTTCTGCATCTGCAACAGGCCATATACCAGCGCCTCTGCGGTAGGTGGACAGCCTGGCACATACACATCGACTGGAACAATCCGGTCACAGCCACGCACTACAGAATAAGAATAATGATAGTAGCCACCGCCATTCGCGCAAGATCCCATTGACACCACCCAACGGGGTTCAGGCATCTGGTCGTAGACTTTGCGCAATGCAGGCGCCATCTTGTTGCATAGCGTGCCAGCAACAATCATCAGATCGGACTGGCGCGGGCTCGGACGAAAAATAATCCCGAACTGATCGAGGTCATAACGGGCCGCACCCGCATGCATCATTTCAACCGCGCAACAGGCGAGGCCAAATGTCATTGGCCACATCGAACCTGTCTTGGCCCAGTTAATGAATTTGTCAGCACTTGTGGTGACAAAGCCTTGATTGAGAATGCCGTCAATTGCCATATTTGTGTGTGGGGCAGGATTGGGTTACTCCCAGTCCAGCGCGCCTTTTTTCCATTCGTAGATGAAACCAACGGTGAGTACGGTCAAAAAGATCATCACCGTGACAAAACCAACGATCCCCACGGCGCTATTTGCAATGGCCCATGGAAATAAAAATGCAATCTCGAGATCAAAGAGAATAAAAAGAATCGCTACCAGGTAGTAGCGCACATCGAACTTCATGCGTGCATCACCAAAGGTCTCGAAGCCACACTCGTAGGGTGAGAGTTTTTGTGCATCGGGGCGATTAGGACCAATCAGCGAGCCGGCAGCAATCAAGGCAAAACCAATCAAGGTCCCTACGGCAATAAATAGCAAAACGGGAAAATACTGTTGTAAATTCATTTGCAATCTTTATGAGCAGTTATCGTAGTTGTGCAGTGTAAATCAAGCATTTATTATGGTCTCGAAAGCCACATGATTGTATCACTGAGACAAGTGTTTTTACCCTCAATTCAGCACAGTTTTCTTATGTCTGATGCGTGATCGCAACTAAAAAAATCGGGCCACCCCGAAAGGTGACCCGATCTCTACAAACCAACCTAAATTAGCTTGTAATTCTAAGCTGTTGCTTAGAACTGGTGACGCAGACCCAGACCAACAACGGTCGAATTCAGACCGGAGACAGTTGCGTAGTTGTTTGCATATGTAGCATATGCATACATGTTTGTACGCTTGGTGAAGTCATACTGGTAACCAGCTGAGTAGACGCTCATGTTAGCTGCACCGTATGCATCTTGCATATTGCCGTTAGGCATAGCCATCTGCCATGAAGCAAACACTTTGCTTGCTGCGCCGATTGGAGCAATTGCGCCAACCAGGTATGAGTTGAAGCCGACTGACGAGTCAAACACGTTGACGCCGTTCTGCAGGCCTGAACCAGCACCAAGTGTGCCCAGGTTGATCGAAGCACCGGAGTTACCCTGTGCGTTACCCTGGTTGCCCATCATACCGCCACGCGTCTGGCCGTATGCTGCGCTGATCTTGACGACGTTGAAGTCGTACGAACCGCCCAAGTTCCACTCTGAAGGTGATGCGTCTGGTGAGCCACCGACGAAGTTTGATGCGCCGTACAACTTGTCATATGACAGAGCAACGTAGATTGGGCCATTAGCGTATTTAGCGCCTAAGCTGATCTGACGTGTGTTGTCTTGTGATGCGTAGTTGTAGCCTGTACCTGATGCATCAACTTTACCGCCTTGCAACACAACTGAATCAATACCAGTTGCGAACGAGTACATTGCGCCGGCCTGGAAACCACCGATGACTGGTGTCTGGTATTTCAAGGAGTTCGACAGACGGTATGTGTTGGTTGTACCAAACGATGTACCGATGTTAGCCTGTGCGAAACCTTGTGCAAACGGATCAATCGAACCGAAGTAGTCAGTTGCGAAGTTCAACTGACGACCGATACGACCATAGCCCCAAGCGTCATTCTCAACGCCGAACCATGCTTGGCGACCGAACAGACGGCTGGACTGACCCAGTGTACCGTTACCGATGTCAAAACCGTTTTCCAACTGGAATGTCAGACGATTGCCTGAACCCATGTCTTCAACGCCTTTGAAACCCAGACGGTTACCCGACTGTGTACCGTAGGCCATACCGAATTCGCTGTTGTTAGCGTCGGTGGTTGAGTACTTAACGTTTTTGTAGACCAAACCGGCATCAAG
>CANBUF010000004.1 GCA_947372575.1 Alcaligenaceae bacterium
GGTGCACGACATCCCTTTGATGACAGGCATTGGGCGCAGGCAGGATTGCTTCTTAAAAGCGGTAAAAAAATACAGACCGATACGCGGAAAATTGAATCGGGTTCGATCTTTCTGGCGTTGCGCGGTGAAAGTTTTGATGGGCATGATTATCTGGCCCAGGCGGCAAGTCAGGGCGCGATTGCAGCAATCGTTGCTCAAGCCGATCCTTCAGTGGCGTTGCCGCAGATTGTTCTGGGCGATACACGTCAGGCATTGTTGGCGCTTGGCCAAGCTTGGCGCATGCAGTTTCAGATTCCAGTGATTGCTGTCACGGGTAGCAATGGCAAGACCACTACTAAAGAAATGATCTCGTCGATACTTGCTGTATGGCAAGGCGAGTCGCGCCGATTGGCCACGGCTGGAAATTTGAATAATGAAATTGGTGTGCCACTCACGCTGTTGAGATTAGAAAATATTCATCAAGCCTCAGTTATTGAATTAGGCATGAATCATCCGGGTGAAATCGCAGTGCTGGCGCATGCGGCACAACCTACGGTTGCACTTGTGAATAATGCGCAACGCGAACATCAGGAATTCATGGTGAGCGTTGAAGCTGTCGCACGTGAAAACGGTCAAGTCTTTGCTTATCTTTTGGACGATGGCGTGTGTGTGTATCCCGCTGACGATGCATTCACTGCGTTATGGGACGAGATGTCAGGATGTCATCGCAAAATTCGGTTTGGTCTGATACCAGACGCTGAGGTATGGGCGAGCGACCTTGTTTCAGATGTGTTGGGTGCTTCATTTTTATTGCACACCCCGATGGGTGAGTGTGCGATGACTCTGCCTGTGCCTGGTATGCACAATGTGCGCAATGCACTCGCGGCGGCAGCTTGCGCGATTGCGGCCGGCGTACCGCTTGAATATATTCAAACTGGGTTGGCAGGTTTTCAAGCGGTTTCAGGGCGTATGCAGCCGTATCGCCTGCCTGGTGGGGGCGTGATGATTAATGACGCCTACAACGCGAATCCTGATTCCGTTCGGGTTGCCATTGATGTGCTGGCCAGTCTCGCCGGACCACGTGTGCTCTGCCTGGGAGATATGGGCGAAGTCGGTGAGAACGGCCCAGCCATGCATCAAGAAGTTGGTACCTACGCGAGTCAGCGGGGTATTGAACACCTGTTGACACTTGGGGATGCAACCCAGGAAACGGCGCGTGCGTTTGGCGAGGGCGCGCATATCTGCGCAACGGTCGAGCAGCTTTGTGATGTGCTGGCAACGATTGAGGCAAAAAGTGTATTGATCAAAGGTTCGCGATTCATGCGAATGGAAAGAGTTGTGCAGGATTATTTGAAGCGATTTGGTGTTGTGCCCGAGGGATTGGTGAACCATGCTGTATGAATTATTCGGTTGGTTGTCAGACAACCATGTGCGTGGCTTCGCGGTGTTTGAATACATCACGCTGCGTGCGGTATTGGCATGCGCGACCTCATTGCTGATTGGTTTGATCGCAGGACCCTTCGTGATCCGAAAGCTGACTTCGCTGAAAATCGGTCAGGCAGTGCGCAGCTATGGCCCTGAAACGCATCTGGTTAAAACAGGTACCCCCACGATGGGCGGTGCATTGATCCTGATTTCAATTGGGATCAGTACACTGCTCTGGGCTGACTGGAGCAATCGATTTGTCTGGGTTGTTTTGCTGGTGACTTTTGGTTTCGGATGGATTGGTTGGCGTGATGACTACAGAAAGGTTGTGCACCGCGATCCAGAAGGGATGCCTGCAAAGCAGAAGTTTTTCTGGCAAGCGTTGATTGGCTTGGTGGCATCGGTCTATCTGACATTTGCGATTTCAGCTCCCGGTACTGCCAATGTATGGCCATTGATTCAGGACTGGGTCATGAGTGGCTTTTCTCTGACCCTGCCCACACGTGCAGATCTGATCGTGCCGTTTTTCAAAAGCATCAGCTATCCACTGGGTGTGTTGGGCTTTGCTTCACTGACCTGGGTCGTGATCGTGGGGACGAGTAATGCGGTCAATCTGACTGATGGTCTGGATGGGTTGGCCATTATGCCAACTGTGTTGGTGGGCTCTGCGTTAGGGATTTTTGCTTACGTAGTGGGACGTGTCGACTACTCAAAATATTTATTGTTTCCTTATGTTCCAGGTGCTGGCGAACTGATGGTTTTGTGCGCAGCCCTGGCAGGTGCCGGACTGGCTTTTCTATGGTTTAACGCTTATCCCGCCCAGGTGTTCATGGGTGATGTTGGTGCACTGGCGCTGGGTGGAATGCTGGGTACGATTGCCGTGATTGTGCGCCAGGAAATTGTGCTGTTCATAATGGGTGGCGTGTTTGTAGCCGAGACACTCTCAGTCATGTTGCAGGTCGCCTGGTTCAAATACACCAAGCGCAAATATGGGCAGGGCAGGCGGATATTAAAAATGGCACCGCTGCACCATCACTTTGAGGTCGGTGGCTGGAAAGAAACACAAGTGGTTGTTCGGTTTTGGATTATCAGCATGATGCTGGTACTGATCGGTTTGGCTTCACTCAAAATTCGATGAACGAAGAAATTGTCACCCCTCTGGCTGCGTCGCGCGTCCTGATCGTTGGATTAGGCGAGACTGGCATTGCTGCTGCGCGATGGTGCGCACGCAATGGGGTGGAGTTGCGCATCGCCGATACACGTCTTGCTCCTGCGGGTCTTGATGACCTGAAGTTCGAGCTTGCGAATGCTGTGGTCGAGTTTCATCTGGGTTGCGATACCTTTGATCCTTCATTGCTGGATGGAGTCAATCAGCTGGTGTTGAGTCCAGGACTGGCGCCAGGTTTGTCGCCTGTAAAAGAGTTGCTCGAAGATGCCGCCCGTGCGCAAGTCGAGGTCATTGGTGAAATCGAGTTGTTTGCACGCGCGCTTGAGCAACTCAAGCTCACGCGAGATTATGCGCCGCGCGTAGTCGGTGTGACGGGCACGAACGGTAAAACGACGGTGACTGCATGGACCCGTCTCATGCTCAGTACGGCAGGCATTCATGCGCGTGTAGCTGGCAATATCAGTCCTGCGGCATTGTATGCGCTGATGGATGCGCTTGATCAGGATGCGTTGCCTGACGTCTGGGTGCTTGAGCTCTCAAGTTTTCAACTTGAGACTACGTCCAGCCTGCACATGCAAGCTGCAGTAGTCTTGAATGTGACGCAAGACCATCTTGACTGGCATGGCAACATGCAGGCGTATGCCGCGGCTAAAGCACGCATCTTTCAGATGTCAGACTTATGTCTGGTCAATCGCGATGATGCGATCGTCCTGGCAATGATTGGCAGTCTTGATGAGATGAAGATCAGAAGTTTTGGTCGCGATCAACCGATGCTCTCGGGCGATGTTGGCTTGCAAACCAGTCACGATGTCAGTTGGCTGATGACCTCAGAGCCCACTGCGTTCGATGATGACGTCGCACCAACCTCTCGACGTAAAAAAGGCGCGCCTGCACCTGTACGTCAACCCGGCCGAACGGTCAGGTTGATGCCGGTCGATGCACTGTCCATTCGTGGCTTGCATAATGCTTTGAATTGTCAGGCGGCGATGTTGTTGGCGCGAGCAGCCGGTGCGAACTGGTCGCCGATGCTGCGTGCTGCGCATGATTATGCGGGTGAGCCCCACAGGATGTCCTTTGTCCGTTCAGTACGCAGCGTTGATTTTTATAACGATAGTAAAGGCACCAACGTTGGTGCAACGGTGTCTGGACTCGAAGGCTTGGGTCGTCGCTCGATTCTGATTGCCGGTGGGGTGGGCAAGGGGCAGGATTTTTCTCCGCTGGTCCCGGTTGTGTCGCAGCACGTCAAAGCTGTCATTCTGATTGGTCAAGATGCGCCGATCCTGCTGGATACACTGGCCGTGACTGCTGTGCCTTGCTTGCTCGCGCATGATATGCCACAAGCAGTAGCAATGGCCTTTGCTCAGTCGACTGAAGGCGATGCAATCGTCTTGTCTCCGGCGTGTGCAAGCATGGATATGTTTCGCAACTATCCGCATCGTGGGCAAGTATTTATTGATGCCGTCAATGACCTTGCCCTGGATCAAGGGGAGGTGGCATGAGTCTATTTGCCGACCTCACCAATAGCGTGAATGCAGTGCGTCCTGGACGCACAACGATGCGTAACTATGATTTGCCTCTGGTCGTGGCCTCAACAATTTTGGTCGCTATGGGCATGCTGATGGTCTATTCCGCATCGATTGCCCTTGTGGATGGACCTCGTTATGCGAACTTCGGCCGTTATTATTTCGTGATTCGGCAGGGCTTGTTTGTCACGGCAGGACTCTTTGTCGCGACCTTTGTGCTGACCGTACCAGTCTCTTCATGGCAGAAAGTCAGTTTTTGGTTGTTTGTGATTGCAGCTGTTTTATTGCTGATTGTGCTGATTCCTGGAGTGGGTCGGCGGGTGAATCATGCCGTACGCTGGCTACCACTTGGACCTATCAATTTTCAACCGTCTGAGTTGATGAAGCTTGCGGCGGTGCTGTTTGCGGCCGACTATACGATTCGCAAGCAGGATCATATGGATAGTTTTATTCGTGGCTTTTTGCCGATGGCATTTGCGATGGCAATTGTTGCGGCCTTGCTACTCAAAGAGCCTGATCTTGGTGCCCTGATGGTGGTTGTTGCGATCTCAATGGGAATCCTGTTTCTGGGTGGTATCAATGCCCGGATCTTCTCGGGGCTCGCGGCCGTATTGCTTGCGACTTTTTCGATGGTGATCTGGTTTTCGCCATGGCGACGGGACCGTTTGTTTGCTTATCTAGACCCCTGGAATCCAGATAACGCCTTAACGAGCGCCTACCAGTTATCCCACTCACTGATGGCAATTGGACGCGGGCAGTGGCTCGGCGTCGGATTGGGTTCGAGTGTTGAAAAATTACACTACCTGCCTGAAGCACACACCGACTTTATTATGGCCGTAATCGGCGAAGAGCTGGGTTTTGCTGGTGTGATGCTGATGATCATCCTGTTTGGCATCGTCGTGCAGCGCTGTTTTGAAATTGGTCGCCAGGCGATTGCGATGGAGCGTGTGTTTGGCGGTCTGCTTGCACAAGGTGTTGGCATCTGGTTTGGCGTGCAGGCATTTATCAATATGGGTGTGTGCCTCGGCCTCTTACCGACAAAAGGTCTGACCTTGCCGCTCGTGAGCTATGGCGGCTCCGGTATTGTGATGAATCTCTGGGCCCTGGCAATGGTTGTGCGTGTTGACTACGAAAGCCGCAACCTGATGAGAGGAGGACGGGCATGAGCCACGCACCAGTTCTTCTGATTATGGCGGGTGGCACAGGTGGGCATATCATGCCAGGCTTGGCCGTGGCAGATGTGCTCAAAGCTCGGGGGTGGAATATTCAGTGGCTTGGCAATCCAGACAAAATGGAAGGAAGGCTCGTTCCTGCGAGAGGATATCCGTTGGTTCCACTGCGCTTTGCTGGTGTGCGGGGCAAGGGCTTGTTATCTAAGCTCAAGTCTCCCTTCAGGTTGCTAGGCGCAATGGTTCAGGCCTGGAAGCAATTTGCACGAATTAGACCTGATGTTGTCCTGGGCATGGGCGGCTATGTTGCGTTTCCCGGCGGTGTTGTGGCGTCACTTCGCTCCAATCCACTGGTCTTACATGAACAGAATGCAATTGCTGGAATGACAAATCGTTGGTTGGCCAAGATTGCACAACGCGTGTTGACTGGATTTCCGCAGGTCTTGTCGGGAGCCGAAGTCGTGGGCAATCCCGTACGCCAGGAGGTGGCAATGTTGCCTGATCCCGCAGTACGGTACGCGCAACGCAGTGGCCCACTTCGTGTGCTGGTCGTGGGGGGGAGTCTGGGCGCGTCAGCCTTGAACACAATATTGCCAAAAGCATTGGGACAAATACCCGCGGGACAGCGTCCAAATGTGACGCATCAGGCAGGTATTGAGCATCTAGAAAAATTAATACATTCCTATCAGCATGCGCAGGTTCAGGCTCAGTGTGTTGCGTTCATTGATGATATGGCCGACGCACTCGGTCAGGCTGACTTGCTGATTTGCCGCGCGGGCGCTATGACCGTTGCCGAAGTTGCCTCCGCAGGTGTCGCTGCGTTGTTTGTACCCTTTCCTGCTGCCGTCGATGATCATCAGTCCGCTAATGCGCGCTTCTTGAGTCATGATTCAGCGGCGTGGCTTCAGCAACAGCGCGACCTGTCGCCCGAATGGCTGGCGCAGTGGCTTGGCGCGCGCACGCGCGATGAGCTGTGCGCCGTAGCGCTGCGTGCCAGAGCGCATGCAAAACCGAACTCCGCAGTGCGTATTGCTGATATTTGTGAAGAACTGGCTGGGGTAGGCGTATGAAGCACCGTATTGAACATATTCATTTTGTCGGAATCGGCGGCTCAGGAATGAGCGGCATTGCCGAAGTGCTTTTGAATCTTGGCTACCAGATTTCGGGTTCCGACCTGGCTGAGTCGGCCGTGACCCAACGACTCGCGTCTCTGGGCGCTAAAATTTCTGTTGGACACGGCGCCGAGAATGTTCAGGGCGCACATGCCATCGTGACCTCGACCGCTGTGGCCAATAACAATCCAGAAGTGATCGCTGCCCGTCATGCGCACATTCCGGTCGTGCCACGCGCCGTGATGCTGGCAGAACTGATGCGACTCAAACGCGGTATTGCCGTGGCGGGGACGCACGGTAAAACTACAACGACGAGTCTGGTGGCGAGCGTGCTGGCCGCAGGAGGACTCGATCCAACGTTTGTGATCGGTGGACGGTTGAATTCGGCAGGTGCCAATGCTCGTCTGGGGCAGGGTGACTATATTGTGGTCGAGGCTGATGAGTCGGACGCATCGTTCTTGAATCTATTGCCTGTGATGGCCATCATTACCAATATCGATGCTGATCATATGGATACTTATGGTCATGATGTCGCCAAGCTCAAGGGAGCATTTGTTGAGTTCACGCAACGCCTGCCCTTTTATGGCAGTGCCATTCTATGTGCCGACGATGCAAATGTTCGCGAGATCATGCCTTTTATGTCCAGGCCAATTACGACATACGGTTTAAGTGATGATGCGCAAATCTCAGCCAGAAATGTCAGGGCTGAAGGTACGCGTATGTATTTTGAAGTGCGTCGCAAAACCCGCAATGAAGTGCTCCCCACGTTGACGGTTGAGCTCAATCTGCCTGGACTGCATAATGTTTTAAATGCCTTAGCTGCGATTGCTGTGGCGACTGAGCTGGGTGTGGCAGATGCGGCGATTTGTGAAGCGCTCGCAGGTTTTCGTGGTGTCGGACGACGCTTTACGCAGGTCGGAGACTTCCCCACGAAGGACGGTGGAACATTTACTGTGATTGATGACTATGGGCATCATCCGGTTGAAATGGCTGCGACTCTAGCTGCTGCCAGAGGTGCCTGGCCAAATCGCAGAATTGTGCTGGCGTTTCAGCCACACCGTTACACACGTACACGTGATTGCTTTGAAGATTTTGTACAGGTTCTGAGTCGAGCCGACGCAGTACTGCTGACGGAAGTCTATGCAGCAGGTGAACCTGCTCTGGTGGCTGCCGATGGTCGAGCCCTGGCGCGTGGCGTACGGGTCGCAGGCAAGGTAGAACCTTTGTTTGTAGAAGATGTTGCCAATATGCCTGAGGAAATCATGAATTTTGCTGTGGCGGGCGACGTAGTCATTGTGATGGGCGCTGGCTCCATCAGTAAAGTCCCTGGACAGTTAGGAGCTCCAGTATGAAGTCATCATTTGGTAGAGTGGGTGTGCTCTATGGCGGCAAGTCGGCCGAACGCGAAGTCTCGCTGATGTCTGGTGCGGGCGTACATGAGGCGCTGTGTAGTCGCGGCGTGGATGCGCACCTGTTTGATACAGGTCTGAAAAGCCTTGCGGAGTTGGCAGCAGAAAAGTTTGATCGCGTATTCATTGCCTTGCACGGACGGTATGGCGAGGATGGCACGCTGCAAGGCGCGCTTGAACTGTTGGGTATTCCTTACACCGGCAGTGGTCCGATGGCCTCGAGCCTGGCCATGGATAAAGTCATGACCAAACGTGTCTGGCTGGAAGCGGGGCTACCAACTCCAGGTTATGTCGCATTGAACGATCAGTCTGAGCTGGACGCTGCCGTGGCCAAGCTTGGCTTGCCAGTGATTATGAAGCCGCCGCTCGAAGGCTCGACACTGGGCATCCTGAAGGCTGAAAAACAGAACGAAGTACTTGGGGCATATCTGGAGGCAGCCAAGTTTGATGAGGTCGTACTGGCTGAGCAATTTATCAGAGGGCGCGAACTCACGGTGGCGATTCTGGGAGCGGGCAAGACTGCACACGCCCTGCCGGTGATCGAAATCGTTGCGCCACAAGGAAATTACGATTACGAACACAAGTACTTTTCAGATGACACGCAGTATCTTTGCCCTGCGCCGCTTTCAGTGGAGCTTGCTCGAACGGTAGCCGAGATGTGTGTGCGTGCTTATCAGGCGCTGGGCTGTGAAGGCTGGGGACGCGCCGATGTCATGCTGGACGCGCAGGGTCGAGCATGGTTGCTCGAAATGAATACGTCGCCTGGAATGACCGGCCACTCGCTTGTCCCAATGGCGGCTAAGTCAGTTGGAATGAGTTATCCCGATTTGTGTATGCACATTCTTTCGGATGCGCGGTGCAAGGTCGGACAGCACAACGTTAAAACAAGTTAACCGGAGCTATTTGTGTGGAACGAAGCCCGTACGATCAATCGTCTTGCCAACACCCTCGCGGTGCTGGCAGTGCTGGCTATGCTGGCAGGCGGGGTCTATTGGCTGATTCAACGACCATTCTTTACGTTGCGCACAGTAGAAATCGAGGCGGCACCGAATACAGCATTGCGGTATGTGTCGCCGGAGACCATTCGAGTGGCGATTGCGGGCAAGTTATCAGGCAATTTTTTCACGATGAAACTTGCCGATGCACAGACGGTCTTTTCCGAGGCGCCTTGGGTACGCAACGCTACGGTACGCAGGATCTGGCCCAATGCCATACGTGTCACGATCGAGGAGCAGCAGCCCTTCGCGGTCTGGAACGAAAATCAGATGATCAATACCTGGGGGCAGGTTTTTACAGCCAACCAGGGCGAACTGGACGACGACGCGTCGCTTCCTCAGTTCGAGGGACCGGAAGGCGCAGAGAACCTCGTCGTGCAGCGTTTCGCCGAACTGGCGCGCTGGTTTGCTCCGCTCGATGTGAGCGTGCGCAGTCTGGAACTGAGCGAACGCTATGCTTGGCAGGTCACCTTGTCCAATGGGATGACGCTCGCCCTGGGCCGCGATCCTGGTGCCGATGCCCCGGATTTGCAGGTCGGTATTCCTGGCGCACTTCCTTTCGCAGCACGTATTCAGCGGTTTGTCCAAGCCTGGCCGGTGGTGAATCAACGGATCGGCGGCCGTGCGGTCACGCACGCCGATCTGCGCTACCCAACAGGCTTTGCATTGACGCTTGCTGCATTACCCGAACCAACTCAACCCAAAAAGAAACGATAACGCCATGACACGTGACATCAAGGATCTGATCGTCGCCCTCGATATCGGCACCAGCAAAGTAGTTGCTGTCGTAGCCGAGATATTGCCTGAGGGACGCTTTGAAGTGCTTGGCCTGGGCCAGCATGAATCCCGCGGAATGCGCAAAGGAGTGGTGGTCAATATCGAGACCACCGTGAACTCTATTCAACGGGCGCTTGAAGAAGCCGAGCTCATGGCCGACTGCAAGATTCGCGATGTGTATACCGGTATCGCCGGGAATCACATCCGCAGCTTCAATTCCAGTGGAATGGTCGCAGTCAAAGACAAGGAAGTGACAGCAGCTGATGTGGCCCGGGTCATCGAAACTGCCAAGGCGGTGAATATCCCGACAGATCAGCAGGTTTTGCATGTGCTCACACAAGAGTTCATTGTTGATGGTCAGGAAGACATCCGTGAACCGATCGGCATGAGCGGTTTGCGATTGGAAGTCAAAGTACATATTGTGACTGGCGCTGTGAGTGCTGCACAGAATATTGTGAAATGTGTCCGACGCTGCGGCCTGGAAGTCCAGGATCTGATTCTCCAGCCATTGGCTTCGAGCCTGGCCTGCCTGACCCCAGACGAAAAAGAACTGGGTGTGGTGTTGGTCGATATCGGTGGCGGTACGACAGATGTGGCTATTTATACGGGTGGAGCGATCCGGCATACGGCGGTCTTGCCGATTGCAGGGGACCAGATCACAAGTGATATTGCTGCCATGCTGAGGACGCCTACACCTGATGCAGAAGACATCAAACTCCGGTTTGGCGTCGCCAAGCAGGTGCTTGCAAATCCTGATGAAAGTGTCGAAGTTCCCGGTTTGGGTGATCGTGGACCGCGGCTCGTTAAACGCCAGGCTCTGGGTGCGGTGATTGAGCCACGTATTGAAGAGTTGTTTGGTCTCGTGCAGCAGGTGATTCGTGACTCTGGCTACGAAGACTTGCTGTCCTCAGGGGTTGTCCTGACTGGCGGAACCTCATTGTTGCCGGGTATGGTTGAACTTGCTGAAGATGTATTTTTAAAACCAGTGCGTGTTGCGGTGCCAGATTATGACGGAAGCTTGTCTGATGTTATGCGTAATCCAAGATTTTCAACGGTGATGGGTTTGCTGGGTGAGGCGCGGATGCAACGCATGAGGGGGCGTAAAGTTGCCCAGCAGTCAGGAAGTTTTAAAAGTGTGATGGCACGCATGAAAGAATGGTTTATGCATTGAAAGAATTGTTTAGAATTGGGGCCTTGGGGCACCATGCAGATGGGCGCGTTCATCCTGAACAGACCGGTCTGATAGAGAGGCGTTTCAAACTCGGTGCGGACATATAGTCGGCAGCGCGTTTGAAACGATTTCTAAAAAAGTAGTTGGGGATTTTTTTAGAATCGTTACGAAGTTAAGACTTGAGGGAGTCAATTATGAAATTTGAAATGCTGGATACCGTGAACAAAGGTACTGTCATCAAAGTAGTCGGTGTCGGTGGCGCAGGCGGTAATGCTGTGTCCCACATGATTCGCGCTGGTGTGCAGGGCGTAGATTTCATCTGCTGCAATACGGATGCGCAGGCTTTAGCGGCGACCAATGCCCCGGTTCAGATTCGTCTGGGCCGCACAGGTCTGGGAGCTGGTGCCAAACCTGATCAGGGTCGCGCATGCGCGGAGCTCGCTCGCGAAGAAATTCGTGCCTCCCTGACGGGCGCACACATGGTATTCATCACTGCAGGTATGGGTGGTGGTACGGGTACTGGCGCGGGTCCTGTCGTGGCTGAAGTCGCCAAAGAGCTCGGTATCCTGACCGTGGGTGTCGTCACCAAGCCTTTCACGTTTGAAGGTAACAAGCGCATGAAGATGTCGGAAGACGGCATCAACGAGTTGTCCAAGCATGTGCATTCGCTGATCGTGGTCCTCAATGAGAACCTGTACGATCTGATGGACGAAGACGCAACTCAAGCTGACTGTTTCAAAGCCGCCGACGATGTCCTGCACAACGCCTGCGCAGGGATTGCCGAAATTATCAACGTCGAAGGTAACGTGAACGTTGACTTTGAAGACGTCAAGACGATTATGGGCGAGCAAGGTCAGGCCATGATGGGAACGGCCATTGCAAGTGGTCCTGACCGCGCAAAGCTTGCAGCCGAACAAGCCGTGGCCTGCCCACTGCTTGAAGGTGTGGATCTGAATGGTGCGCGCGGCGTGCTGGTGAATATCACCGCAAGCAGTTCACTGAAAATGAAAGAAACCCGTGCGATCATGGACCATATCCGTAGCTTTGCTTCAGAGGATGCCACCGTCATCTTCGGTAACGCATACGATGACTCCATGGGCGACAATTTGCGTGTCACGGTTGTCGCAACCGGGCTGGGTCGTGCACAAAGCCGTCCACAACTCGTGCCTGTGCAAGCTCCCGTCGAGATGTTGCGTACTGGAACGGACAATATGCCCGTTGGACAATCGCCAGACTACGGCGTGCCTTCAGTAATGCGTAATCCACGTTCTAATGCTTCGGCACAGGTGCGTGCGCTGGAAACTTCAGGAATGGAGCATTACGACATTCCTGCGTTTTTACGTCGTCAGGCTGACTAAGGTATATGGTAATGAGAACAATGTCCTGAAAGGGATATTGAGCTCTTCAGTCATACCTCCCTCAACCAGGGTTTTCTTTTAAACCCTGGGCAAGCACTCGGGCGCCCCAGTCCGAGTGCTTTGTCGTCTCCTAAATGCAGTGCAGCAATTACTAAAAAAACGGTACAATATCCTTATGTTTCAGCAACGTACCATCAAACAACTCGTTAAGACGACTGGCGTAGGCCTTCATTCTGGCCGCCGCGTCGAGCTCACCCTGAGGCCAGCCGCGCCTGGTACAGGGATCGTATTTCATCGGGTTGATTTGCCCGAGGTTGTGGACTTGCCTGCACAGGCTTCTATGGTGTCCGATACCCGTATGGCCTCTGTGCTCCAAAAAGGCACTGCCCGCGTATCCACCGTAGAACATCTGATGTCTGCCTTAGCGGGTCTGGGCATTGATAATCTTCATGTTGACCTCACCGCAGAAGAAGTTCCCATCATGGATGGGAGTGCTGCAACATTCATCTATTTATTGCGTTCAGCGGGTATCGAGGAGCAATCGATGCCCAAGCAGTTCCTTCGCGTCTTAAAGACCATCGAGGTCAGGGAAGGCGAAGGCGATCAGGCTAAATGGGCGAGACTTGAGCCGCACGATGGCTTTTCACTGGCTTTTTCAATTGATTTTCGTCATCCTGCGATCAACTCGACAGCAAATTTTGCAGAGGTTGATTTCAGTACGCACTCGTACGTAAAAGAAATTGCCCGGGCGCGTACATTTGGCTTTGTGAACGAAGTCGAGGCATTACGTTCTGCAGGTCTTGCACGCGGTGGCAGTCTTGATAATGCGATCGTGATGGACGAGTATCGTGTTCTCAATAGCGACGGATTGCGTTATGACGACGAATTCGTCAAGCACAAGATTCTGGATGCGGTCGGTGACCTGTATCTGATCGGCAAGCCACTGGTTGCACGCTATGTTGCCTGTAAATCAGGCCATGCGCTGAACAATCAGCTCGCACGCGAACTCCTTGCGCAGCAAGATGCCTGGGAGTTGGTTACTTATACGTCCCAGGACCAGGCTCCACAGGCGTTTCGCCATGAGTGGAAGCTGGCGTAACCACCTGTGCTGGTGAGCGGTGGTGTTTGAGTAACCGCGCGACGGCATCCGCGAGCGGCCCTGGCCTGAGTTGCTGATTCAGAACTTCAAAAGACTTCAAGTCCTGAGCATCCAGTATTCTGGCCTCTCTGGGGGGCTTGGACACCGGAGGCAGGCTCATACCACCCTGAACGCGAAGTTTGATTTCAGTCAAATTCCATCCAAGCGACTGGATATGGGTGGTTACGCGGGGAGCTAACTGACGGAATTTCGCAGCAAATGCTGCACTTGAAACAGTGAGCGTCAGGATATTGCTTTCAATTTTGATCACTTCAAAGGCGCCGCGCATAGCCAGTGGCAGTGCAGCCGAAACAGCATTACGTATTTTGATGTGAAGTTGCGCCGTGGCAAGAACGCTTGCGGCTTGCGGCTCGTTTCCTAGCCACCCGATCAAATGGGAGCTACCAGAGTTTGCATTGGGTCGTGCGCGACGGAAAGTGGATGTGACCATTTAAGGATCATACGGGATGAAGCTACTGATTATGCCTTCGCGGCATGGGCAGCGAGAAATTATATCGATCCATGTCGGATTTCTGGTTGTCATCGCAGTTGTATTACTCGCGGCTGCGGTTGCGGCGGGGGCTGGGTTGCAGCGATTCGTCTGGACGCTGCAGCCAGAGACTCAGCCATTAGGGCTGGCACTATCACAAAGCGCGGCAATCGGCAGGCCGGAGCATCACGCAATTCAGGCCCTCACAGCAAGGGTGGGCGAGTTGCAGGCAAGCGTCCTCAAACTCAACGGGTTGAGTCGTCGCGTCTCAACGGTTGCCGGATTACCCGACAGTCATGTCACGACCACTGGGGACAATCCTGAAGCCACTCTGATTCTGGATGAAATGTTGACCCTGGCCGACCTCGATGCCCCACAGGTGCCAACCAGTGAGCTTGAAAGGCAGCTCAACAAGGTACAAGCCAGTTTGGAGCGTCAGACAGACTACTTTTCACTTTTGGATGCCAGACTGACCCAGCAGGCAGCCAACCTTGCACGGTTACCGACTGCGATGCCGATTGAGTCTTATCCATACCTAAGCTCTTCTTATGGTTGGCGCAGAAATCCGTTTAATGGGCAAATGAGTCGTCATGAAGGGCTGGATTTCAGTGCGCCGTCAGGCACTCCCATCCGGGCATCTACGGGAGGGGTTGTGCGGACCGTCACAGTGCACAGTGGTTATGGAAATATGGTTGAAATCGACCATGGCGCAGGGTTGATTACCCGCTACGCACATGCCAAAGTCGTTCTGGTCAAAGAGGGTGAGCTGGTCACGCGCGGGCAGATGATTGCGCGCGTGGGGTCGACTGGATTGTCCACCGGGCCACACCTGCATTTTGAGGTGCGTCAGGACGATAAGCCTTTGGATCCAAGGGTTTATCTGGCGGATCAACCGCTGAATCGTTCGGTTGCAGCGATTCAGAGCGTGCCCGGATCACCCTCTATTACGTGGCGGCCTCGCCTGCGTTAAACTCTAGGGTTAATTGGCAGCTTTTGCCTTAACCCTTTTAGATGCGGACTCGTGAATAGAATGCGCGGGTTTGCTTGGGTCTGATACGCATGTTTTCACTGCTTAAAAAAATCTTCGGCAGCCGTAATGATCGACTGCTCAAGCAATTACGCCGACAGGTTCTGCAAATCAACGCACTCGAACCCAGTATGCAAGCACTCTCTGACGAGGCGCTTCGTGCCCAGACAGTCGTCTTCCGTGAACGGCTGCGGGCGGGCGAGACGCTTGATGCACTGCTGCCTGAAGCCTTTGCGGTAGTCAGAGAGGCTGGCAAGCGGGTGTTTGGTATGCGTCACTTTGACATGCAGCTTGTGGGCGGCATGGTCTTGCACAACGGCAAAATTGCAGAGATGCGCACGGGTGAAGGTAAAACCCTGATGGCGACCTTGCCTGTGTATCTGAATGCGCTGGCTGGCCGGGGTGTGCATGTGGTCACCGTGAACGACTATCTGGCAAGACGTGATGCCATGTGGATGGGGCGTCTGTATAACTATCTGGGTATGAGCGTTGGTGTGGTGGTGCCGCAGCAACCGAATGACGAAAAGATCGAGGCTTACCGTGCCGATATTACGTACGGTACGAACAATGAGTTCGGCTTTGATTATCTGCGTGACAACATGGAGTTTCGTGTTGAGGACCGCCGTCAGCGTTCGCTGGTGTATGCAATTATTGATGAAGTAGATTCAATCCTCATTGACGAAGCCCGCACACCGCTGATTATTTCAGGCCAGGCAGAAGATCACACCGAGCTGTACATGCGCATGAATGCCGTGCCCGTGCTCTTGCAGCGGATGGCGACGGAACCTAAACCCCAAGAGCCAGAACCAGAGGGCCATTACTGGGTTGATGAAAAAAGTCATCAGGTGTATCTCTCGGAAGCTGGTCATGAGCAGTCCGAAGCCATCCTCACGCGCATTGGTTTGCTCCCAGAAGGGCAATCCCTGTATGAGCCGCGCAACATCGCGTTGATGCATCATCTGATGGCGGCCTTGCGTGCACACAACCTCTTTCATCGTGATCAGCACTATGTTGTCCAGGATGATGAAGTCGTGATCGTTGACGAGTTCACTGGCCGATTAATGGCCGGACGCCGCTGGTCTGATGGCTTGCATCAGGCGGTCGAAGCCAAAGAAGGTGTAAAGATCCAGCTCGAAAATCAGACGCTGGCTTCGATCACGTTCCAGAACTTTTTCCGGATGTACGAAAAACTGTCCGGGATGACGGGTACGGCCGATACCGAGGCGTATGAATTTCAGGAAATTTATGGTTTGGAAACCGTCATCGTTCCGACGAATCGTCCTATGATTCGTGCGGATCAGAATGACCAGATTTTCAAGTCAGCCCCCGAAAAATTCAACGCCATCATTGATGATATCCGCGACTGTCAGGAGCGTGGGCAGCCCGTGCTGGTCGGTACAACCAGCATCGAAAACTCAGAGTTGCTGTCCACCATGCTGGACAAGGTCGGCCTGCGTCATGAGGTGCTCAACGCCAAGCAGCACGCGCGCGAAGCCGAAATTGTTGCCCAGGCGGGTAAGCCTGGAAACATCACGATTGCCACCAATATGGCAGGGCGTGGTACTGATATTGTGCTGGGTGGCAGCATTGAAAAACAGATCGAACTGATTCGTTCGAACGAATCGCTGAGCGAGGCAGACAAGCTCATCCATATCGAAAAAATCCGTGAGCAGTGGCTACCGTTGAATGAACAGGTTAAAGCGGCGGGCGGTCTGCGCATTATCGGTACAGAACGCCATGAGTCGCGCCGGATTGATAACCAGCTTCGTGGACGTGCGGGGCGTCAGGGTGATCCAGGATCGTCCAGGTTTTACCTTTCCCTCGAAGATCCACTCATGCGTATCTTTGCAGGTGATCGTGTGCGGGGCATCATGGAGCGCTTGAAGCTGCCCGAGGGGGAGCCTATTGAGGCAGGCATGGTGTCTCGCTCAATTGAAACCGCCCAGCGCAAAGTTGAGGGACGCAATTTCGACGTACGTAAGCAATTGCTTGAGTACGACGATGTCGCAAACGACCAGCGTAAAGT
>CANBUF010000005.1 GCA_947372575.1 Alcaligenaceae bacterium
GATGTAATCAATGTAGCGTTTGTCGTCAGCATCCCAGAAATACGGGCCCTGGGCACGCGCGACAAAACGTGGCGTGCCACCGACTGAACGAAAAGCACGCACAGGTGAATTGACGCCACCAGGAATGCTGAGGCAGGCACGATCAAAGAGTTCTACGTTACGGGACATTCAATAGCTCCAGTCGGACGGGAGAAAAATCAGGTGAGGGAAAAAGGGGCTGACAGCGCCCGTGCGGTGGCTTCGATATCTTCGGCCAGGAACAGGCTGCCGACGACAGCAATCGAATCGGCGCCCGCGTCGGCCAGGCGTGGCGCATTGTGGATAGTAATCCCACCGATTGCGACAACGGCAGGTCGCGGTGCAGCCAGAAGCTCGCAGCGTTCGCGGCCATCCCGCAGCACCGTAACCGGCGCAGGCGGGGCAAGCGGCTTGGTTTGTGAGGCAAACATCGCACCAAAGGCTACATAGGCCACGTCGTACTCAAAAAAACTTTCGGCACGCACTGGGTCTGCATAACAGGATACGCCGATCAGCATGTCCGGGCCGATTGCAGAGCGTACCAGTGCCGGAGCATCGTCATGCTGACCAAGGTGTACCCCATCAGCGTGGATGTCGAGCGCGAGTCGCCAGTCATCGTTAATCAAAAAAACAACCCCCAACTCTTTGCATACGTCTCGCATGCGCACAGCCAGTTCGCGCCGCAGTCTTGCGTCGGCTGACTTGTGCCGCAGCTGCAAGGCGCGCATACCGCCGCGTGCTGCCGCACGGACAGCCGTTTCGAGTCTCGCGGCATCATTCCATTCGGGCGTGACGCCATACAGTCCAGCAGGGAATTTTGTGGGAGTGAGCATCTGCGCGGGGCCTAGTCCTGGGTTAAGACGGGCATGCGACGCGCAATGCGCTGTCCCATGCCCGGCTGGAAGGATTGTGCGAGCGCGAGCTCTGCGTGTGCGCAGGCTTTTTCTGCTGCAGCCGGAACGCTCAACCCCTGCGCAAGAAAAGTGGCAAGGGCGGTCGCGACCAGCCCCCCCGAGTCGCGCACCCGCTCGGGCGGAGATTGCCAGGGCCAGGTCAGGATCTCGTTGGCAGGGCCGACCAGGATGTTCACCAGGTGCCCTGGGCGTTGCTGACTGCCAGTCAGGAGCACCCAGGTCGCGCCAATCGCCTGTAGCGCCTGTGGACCTGCAATTTGACCCGCAGCATCCAGGACATCTTCGGTAATCCACTGTGCCAGACGCTTGGCCTCCACGACCACAACATGCGCCTGGGGGACGAGCAATTCAATCGTTGCACCCACCAGATCTTCGACTTCGTCTTCTTCGGGAGTTTCTTCGGAGTCGAGCTCCTGGAGTCCGAGGTGCAGCACCAGCGGGACCTGACTGTAATCGGCCACGATCTGGGCGACGGCACTGACCGCTTCGGTCGAGGATAGGGCGCCAACCTTGATCGACTGCACGGGCATATCCTCAAGGACACAGCGCGCCTGATCGTCAATTTGTTCACCAGAACAGGGATGGACTGTTTCGGTTTTTGCGCTGTCCTGTGTTGTGATGGCGGTCAATGTAGACAAGGCATGGCCACCCAGCGCTGCACAGGTCACTGCATCGGCCGGCAGCCCATCCGAACCCGTTGGATCGAAGGGTGCAAAAATGAGCGTAATAGGTAAAGAATAATTTGGCACTGAAATAAGTTCCGATCACAGTTATTTACACGTGGCAGGGTAATTCCTGTCAAACAAACCAGGATCATTCGGCAAGCATGTGTTGGTTTCGGTAAAATTGCCCCCATTGTATGAGATGACCCGCAATAATCTGTCTATTACCGATTAGCAGGGTTTTAATGAAGAGAGAGCTATGCGTACCTGGATGTGTCTGATTTGCGGCTGGATTTACGAAGAAGAAATGGGTTTGCCCGAAGAAGGGATCGCTCCGGGAACTAAATGGGAAGATGTACCGCCTAACTGGGTGTGTCCAGAGTGCGGCGCACGCAAAGAAGACTTCGAAATGATGGAAGTCTGATTTTCTGGATTGATTGACTTAAAGGACTGATCATGACCGAACAGATTAAAGATTCTGGTGCTGCGATTGACCTGTCCAATCAGTTTTTGATGGCAATGCCGGGCATGGTCAGCGGCAATCTCGCGGGTACTGTGATTTATGTTTGCGAGCACACCCCAAAAGGTGCGCTCGGTCTGGTCATTAACCGGCCGACCGATCTCATGCTCGCGAGCTTGCTTGAAAAGATCGATTTGCAGCTTGAAATCAAGCTTCGTGAGGACACGCCTGTGTATTTCGGAGGGCCGGTCCAGACCGATCGGGGCTTCGTGCTACATGCGCCTGCTGGCACCTACAGTTCGAGCATCCAGCTCGAAGGCATGGCGCTGACAACCTCTCGCGATGTCTTGCAAGAGGTCGCCGAGGGGCGCGGCCCGGAAAAATTATTGGTGACGCTGGGCTACGCTGGCTGGGGTGCGGGTCAGCTCGAAAATGAGCTTGCCCAGAATGCCTGGCTGAGTGTGCAGGCCGAACCAGACATTATTTTTGGTGTGCCCGCCGACGAGCGTTACTCGGCCGCTCTCAAACTTCTGGGGATTGATCCGGTGATGCTCACAGGTGTCGCCGGGCATGCATGAAGAAACATTGCTCGCCTTTGACTATGGTGCTAAAAAATTAGGCGTGGCGATCGGCAATTCGCTGCTCAGGCAGTCCCGACCGCTGGAGATTATTCTCGAGCCTACGCGGGTGGGGCGGTTTGCCCGCATTGCTGCGCTCCTCAAGACCTGGCAGCCTGAGCGCATCGTCGTCGGTCTTGCCCTAGAGTCTGATGGCTCCGAGCATTATCCTGCTGGGCATTGTCGGCGTTTTGCACGTCAGATCGAGGGGCGCTTTGGTATCCCGGTCGTTCTGGTCGACGAGCGCGGCTCAAGCGTCCAGGCACAGAAAATCACTGGTAATGATGACGATGATGCACACGCAGCGGCTATTATTCTGCAACGATACTTTGATGCGCTGACCTGAAGACTCCTATGCCACTATCTCCACCTGTTTATACCCCCGACCAGTTGCCTGATGCAGAAACCCTCTATTCGAATCTGCTCAATGCTGTGAGACACGAAATCCAGTCCTTGCCTGTCCAGCAAGTACATCTTGTCGGCATTCATTCGGGAGGCGCCTGGCTGGCGCAGCGTCTGCATCGTGACCTCAAGCTGGTGCAGCCCTACGGCACGCTGGATATCAGTTTTTACCGGGATGATTTTGACAAGATTGGCTTGCATACACAGGTGATGCCTTCCGAGATCAGCTTTCCAGTGACGGACAAGCATCTGATCCTGGTTGATGATGTGCTCTATACCGGACGCACGATTCGTGCCGCCATGAACGAATTGTTTGACTATGGCCGGCCGGCTTCGATCCGCCTGGCGGTATTGCTCGACCGTGGGGGCAGGGAGTTGCCTATCGCGGCGGTGGCAGTGGGTGGCTGCGTCGCGCCGGCACCAGCAGGCAGTCTGGTGCTGTCCCAGACAGAGACCGGGGACTTGGTCCTGACAGTCGAACCAGAGGAGCATTGATGCGTAACCCCCAACTCAATCAGCACGGCGAGCTGACACACCTTATCACCACAGAGGGACTGCCACGCAGTATCCTCACGCACATCCTGGACACGGCCGAGACCTTTGTTCCACTCGCCGACCGGGATGTCAAAAAAGTCCCACTCTTGCGTGGCAAAAGCGTATTCAATCTCTTTTTTGAAAACTCGACCCGCACGCGTACGACTTTTGAAATCGCTGCTAAAAGACTGTCAGCTGATGTGTTTAATCTGAACATCAATGTGTCCTCCGCCGCCAAGGGTGAGACGCTGCTCGATACCATTGCGAATTTATCTGCGATGCAGGCCGACCTGTTCGTGGTGCGTCACGAAGCCTCGGGCGCCCCGTATCTGATCGCCCAGCACGTCGCACCCCATGTGCATGTGGTCAATGCCGGTGACGGACGCCATGCGCATCCCACCCAGGCCTTGCTGGACATGTATACGATCCGGCACTTCAAAAAGGATTTCTCAAATCTGACTGTCGCTGTAGTCGGTGATATCCTGCATTCACGTGTAGCGCGCTCCAATATCCATGCTCTCACCACGCTAGGCGTGGCCGAGGTCAGGGCGATCGGTCCTCTCACTTTGCTGCCAAGCGGCCTGGAGCAAATGGGCGTACGTGTCTTTACAGATATGAACGAAGGCCTCAAAGGCGTGGATGTCATCATCATGCTTCGCCTGCAAAATGAGCGCATGCGGGGTGCCTTGCTGCCGTCATCGCATGAGTATTTCAAACACTACGGTCTGACAGAAGAAAAACTCGCGCTCGCCAAACCCGATTGCATCGTGATGCATCCTGGTCCGATGAACCGCGGCGTCGAGATTGAGTCCTCCGTAGCTGATGGTGCGCAGTCAGTGATTCTGAATCAGGTCACCTTTGGTATCGCAGTGAGAATGGCGGTCATGAGTATCGTGGCAGGGGCTTCAGTATGAATTTGGAAATTAAAAATGGTCGTGTGATTGATCCTGCCAATGGTGTGGATCGCTTGGCGCACGTCTTTATCGCTGAGGGCAGGATCGCAGCGCTCGATATCGCGCCCCCAGGTTTCAAGGCGGAACGCACAATCGACGCAACTGGCAAACTGGTGATTCCCGGACTGGTCGATCTGGCCGCGCGCTTGCGTGAACCTGGCTTTGAATATCGTGCCACCCTTGAGTCTGAGTTGCGTGCTGCGCTGGCCGGAGGGATTACCAGTCTGGTTCTACCGCCTGATACAGATCCGACCCTTGACGAACCGGGTCTGGTCGAAATGCTCAAACATCGCGCCCGCAAGATTGATGGCGTCAATCTCTACCCCCTGGGTGCGATGACCCTGGGCTTAAAAGGCGAAGTCATCACTGAGATGGCAGAGCTGACAGAGGCCGGGTGTATCGCGTTTTCGCAGGCGGATGAACCCGTGCTGGATACTAATGTGATCTTGCGTGCAATGCAGTATGCCCGCACCTTTGATTACGTCCTGTGGCTACGTGCCCAGGATCCCTGGATGTCGCGCGGAGGTGTGGCGGCGAGCGGCGCATATGCGTCTCGTCTGGGTTTGTCTGGTGTGCCGGTCCAGGCTGAGACCATTGCGGTCAATACCTTGCTTGAATTGCAGCGTGCCTCGGGCGTTCGCCTGCATTTGTGTCGTTTGTCCTCGGCGGCCGCGATTGAGCTTGTACGTGCCGCTAAGCGTGAAGGTTTGTCGGTGACCTGTGACGTGTCGGCGAATCATGTGCATTTGACCGACGTAGATATTGGTTATTACGACAGTAATTTCCGGCTGGATCCACCGCTACGCGGTCAGCGTGATCGTGATGCGATTCGTGCCGGACTTGCCGACGGGACGATCGACGCAGTCTGCTCCGACCATACCCCTGTTGATGATGATGGCAAGATGATGCCGTTCGCAGAGGCCGAGCCTGGCGCGACAGGTCTGGAACTATTGCTCTCGCTCACGCTTAAATGGGCACAGGATTCCCGCGTGCCATTGCAGGATGCTATTGCACGGGTCACGCGTGATCCGGCGCGTATTGTTTGTGGCTCCTCAGCCGCTGTGCCGCCTTGCGGTCAGATTGGCGTGGGTGATGTCGCCGATCTGTGTATTGTCGATGCCCAGGCGAGTTGGCAGGTCAGTCGCCTGTCTCTGCGCAGTCAAAGCAAACACACCCCGTTTCTGGGGCTGGAGTTGCCTGGCCGCGTCGTTGCAACGGTCGTACGTGGGCGCGTTGCGTGGGAAGCTGCTGTTTGACTGTCTTGCGTTTTGTCGTGCGGGCCCTTTTGGCTTTAGCCTGGGTGCTCGCGGGGCTGCTGTTCATGGTGTGTACCTTCTGGTTCCTGAGTTTGCCCAGCAGACTCGACTCCAAAAAGTACTGGTCTGCCGTACTGCTTAGGATATGTGGCATCCGCGTTTCTTATCATGGTGCTCCAGTGCGACAGGGGCCCGTGCTGTGGGTTGTCAATCACGTGTCATGGCTCGACATCTTCGTTTTGAATGAAGTACGGGCGACATCGTTTGTGGCTAAAAGTGAAATCCGGAACTGGCCACTGATTGGCTGGTTG
This sequence comes from Alcaligenaceae bacterium, assembly GCA_947372575.1. The sequence continues at coordinate 6,128 of CANBUF010000005.1, forward strand.
GCGATTCTTGCCGATACGATTTTTATCCAGCGTGCCTCCAGGCATGCCGTGCATCAGGTCGGTCTGGCGATGCGAGAGCGCTTTAACCGGGGGCAAGCGGTGGGCCTGTTTCCAGAGGGCACGACTTCACCTGGTTTTTCGGTGTTGCCTTTTTATGCCAATTTGTTTGAGCCAGCCCGACAAGCGCGTGCAATTGTGCAACCCGTTGCGCTGAGATTTTTTCATCAGGGCGTGCGCAGTGATTTTGCGGCATTCGTCGGTGAACAGACATTACTGCAAAACATGTGGTGCGTACTGGGAGGGACGGGAACAGCCATTGAGGTGGTATTCCTTCCTGTTGTCTGGGATGCACAGGGTGAACCACCTGCACGGGCCGAACTGAGTCGGCTCGCACATGCGGCAATCAATCTTGCGCTCTGAGAATTAACAGCCCTGGCATTTAGGATGTGCGCGCAAACGCGGATACACACCTAAAGCGTTATTGGCGAAAATCTGCTTTTTTTGGGCTGCGTCAGCAGATGGGGACGCATCGATATAGCGCTTGGTATCGTCGAAATAAAAATTTGTTAGCGGATCGATACCCTGCACTGCGCCGACGGTTTCCGAGGCGAACAAAACATTCTTTGTAGGCAGTACGCGCAACAATAAATCAATGCCTGGCTGGTGATAGACGCAGGTATCGAAGAACACGTTGTTGAGTACTTTTTCTTCGAGTGGTGGCAGTCCCATGTCTTGTGCCATCCCACGATACCGGCCCCAGTGGTAGGGCGCTGCGCCACCGCCATGGGGAATGATGAATTTGAGTGACGGAAAATCCTTAAAAATATCTGACGTCATGAATTGCACAAAGGCTGTCGTATCGCCATTGATGTAATGCGTGGCGACAGCATTGAAGTGTGGATTGCATGAACCACTGACATGAATCATGGCGGGGATATCAAGCTCCACCATTTTTTCATAAAGTGGATACCACCATTTTTTATCCCATAATGGTGGGTCGCTCCAGCGACCACCAGTGGGATCTGGATTGAGGTTGGCACCGATAAAGCCTAATTCATTGACGCAACGTTCGAGCTCTTCGAAGACGCGCGCGCCAGGTGCCACGCCCGCTGCCTGAGGCAGTTGGCATACCCCGACAAATGCATCCGGGTACATTTGACACGCACGATGAACGAGGTCATTGCAATATTGCGCCCAGACCACATTCGTCTGTTCGTTGCCCATATGGTGATCCATTCCCACGGCGCGCGGAGAAAAAATCGTCAGGTCAATGCCGCGTTCACGCATGATGCGTAATTGATTGTTATCAATCCCGGTGCGAATTTCTTCATCGCTGACGGCTGGCGGCGCATTCGTGGGTGCGATGCCTGTGCGCTGGAATTCAGCAATTTGGTCGGCGCGGAATTTTGCGACCTGAGGTGGCGTGGTAGTGAAGTGTCCGTGACAGTCAATAATCATGATGCTTTGCTAAATAGAGGGTGAAGGGGGAGTTGCCTGTAACGTTCAGGCAGAAAAGTCGAGTTTGAATTCAGACAGGAACTTTTTCATGAAGACGGCCTCGTCACTGATAAATTTATTTGTCTCGGGCAGCGTCCAATCTAAGGGTTCTAGGCCATTTTTACGTAACTTGTCCGCAACAGCCGTTGTGGCAACTACCTGGTTGATGGTGTCGTGCATGCTGCTGATCAGCGTGTCTGGTGTACCCGAGGGGGCGAACACCCCGATCCATGAGGGAACTGAAGACCCTTTGAACACTTCTACCAACGAGGGCACGCCAGGCAGACTGGAAATGGTTTTGGGTTGTGCGATGGCGATCCAGCGTAACTTACCGCTCGCCACCATGGCGCCTCCAACGGGGATCGTCGTAAAGACTGCATCAAGGTGCCCGCCGGCGGCATCCGCAATCATTGGTGCACCACCTTTGTAAGGCACCATGTTCAGGCTGAGTCCTGCTGAGCGTTCAAGGAGCAGGGCCGCCAGATGGTGGGGACTGCCGATCCCCGCGAGGCCGACACGCAAAGGCGTCGGCGATGCTTTGGCTTTGGCCAGGAATTCTGGGAGGGTCTTTACCCCGAGCTGTTCAGTGACGGCCAGTACCAGGATCATATCGGCAAAGGCTGCGACAGGCTTCAGATCCTTAAAAGGATCGACGGATTTAGAGGCGAGTTGTGGAACAAAGGGATTGGTGGTGAGGGTGGAGTTCGCAAAGACACCAAAGACGCCCGCATCACTGGGTTGGCGTGCGACAAACTCCGTTGCAATGTTGCTCGCAGCGCCTGGCTTGTTTTCAACAATCACAGTGGCGCCTGTTTCGTGCCCAATACCTTCTGCAATTGTTCGTGCGGCAAAGTCCACGACCCCGCCAGCGGGATAGCCCACAACAAAGCGGAATTGCTTACCCGTCCATTTTTGTGCAAAGCTTGCCGGGCTGACGCTCGCCCCAAGCGCGGCCGCGATAGCGGTCAATAGTTGTCTTCGATCCATGGTGTCTCCTCTGGATATTTTTATCTATTTTGATTTTTTGTTTGCTTTGGGCGATTGTGCCACGCTCTAGCTGCTTTGGGTGGCAAATATCCCTGCTGAGTGCGGATGACGATTCCGCTAATCGTGCGCCAGTGGGTTTAGGCTTTGCTGGCAAGGAACCTGGACGACCCGACGGTCTTGTCGGCGCACAGCAGTGAGATGGCCGCCCCATACGCATCCGGTATCTAGGCAGATGACATCTGAGCGCATCACCAGCCCCAGTGTCGACCAGTGTCCAAAGACGATCGTAATGTCGCGTGTGGCACGGTCAGGAACGTCAAACCATGGCACCAGCAGATCGTTGCGCGGGTCCGGTTGCCCTTTGACCGGTATGGCCATATGGCCTTTTGTGGTGCACATCCGCATGCGCGTCAGTGCGTTGATGATGACGCGATAGCGTTTGCCACCTGTATGGCCTTCTTTCCAGTGGTCAGGCTCGTTACCATACATTTTCTGGAGCATTTTTTGCCAATTATTGCCGCGTAAAGCTGTTTGTACTTCACCTGCCAGCGCCAGGGTTTTGTTGACATCCCATTTGGCCAGTACGCCCGCATGCACCAGCAAGTGGCCCGCTTCAAAGTATGCCAGCGGCCTCCAGCGCAACCAGTCAATGATTTCCTGGGCATCTGGGGCTTCAAGCACTTCGAGCAAGGTGTCGTTTTTACCAAGCCGTCTGACACCGGCGGCCACGGCCAGCAAATGCAGGTCGTGATTGCCGAGGATTGCCACGCTGCGATGCTCCATCGCCATCAGTCGCCTGAGGGTAGTCAGAGAGTGGGGGCCGCGATTGACCAGGTCGCCCGCAAACCAGAACCTTGCGTCGGTATCGCATGCGATCTCTGGCTGCTTCAATAAATCATCAAGTGATCCACAGCAGCCTTGTATGTCGCCGATCATCCATACGTTTGGCGCGTCTGTCATATCGGGGATTTACTCCACGGCCAGAAGCTTGTGTTGCTGGCTGCCAGGGCGTTGCGGTTCTCCATGATCCAGGTGCAAGATAGTGCCAGGAGCATCGCGCAAATATTGGGAAGTAAGGCTGTGACAATCGGCGGCCACTTATAGAGTAAGCCCACATTCAGCGCGAGTTGATTGATCATAAAAAATCCCGTGCCCAGCAAAATCCCGATAAATACCTTGGCGCCGACACCACCACGGCGCGTCTGCATAAAGCTGATGGGCGCTGCAATGGTCAGCATCACGATCAGCGTAAACGGATAGGCGACTTTACGCCAGACGGCGACGACCTGGCGATCGGCTTGTAACTGGTTCTTGTTCAGGTAATCAATGTAGTCACGCAAAGCGAGTAGGGACATGCGTTCTGGCATCAGGATTCTTGCGACCAGACGCTCTGCGGTCAAGGTTGTGTCGACGGTGCGCTCTTTGAGCTTTTCAACCACCATCAGCGGATTGTCTGTGACCTTTGCATCAGCCAGCGCACGCTTGGCTGTTGGTGTGATCCTGTTTTCAGTGACGTTTTGCATGACGAGTTTGCCGTCTACGAACAAACCTGTATCGGCCTGTGACATCGCTGCCAGTGTGGTGGCGTCAGAAAACTCATACATGCGAAGATTGGCGACATTGCCCGACGCAAGCAGCTTTCCAATATTGATGACGCGCGTGCCACCCTGCGTCGTGGGTTCTTTGAACCAGTAACCCGTTGCGAGCATCCCACCCTCGACTCGGCCGCGTAATAAAAGATTGGCTTCACCGCTTTTGACTTCAGCCATGGGTGTGAGGAACTCTGACAAGAGCAATGCACCAAACACGATTGGAATCGAAATCGTCCACAGCATCCGCAGCAAGCCCATTCCACTGACGCCAGACACTCTGAGGATCACAAGTTCATTGCGTTGGGCGAGACCTGCAAGCGCCAGAATCGCGCCGATCAGCAAACCGATTGGGAACAGATCGTAGAGGCGGGCAGGCATGGCGAGTGCCTGCAAGTAAAACAATGCAGTCAGGGGGAATTTTTCGCCGACCGTATCCAGTTCATCGACCAGGGTAAAAAAAGTAAAGAGCCCGAGCAGCGCCAGCACCACCACGGAGGCGGAGCGATAAATTTCGCGAGCGAGATAACGACGAGCAGTACGCATAGTTCCCAGTGTAATGCCCTGATAGATTAAACAATCAGGATTATGGTTGTTTTTTGTCTGCGCCAGCCACATTGTGCAAGGACGCATCGAGCTGCGCCCGGATTGCATCAATTACCGGGCCAATCGCTGGCGTGACACCATGCCAGATCTCAAAGCTGACCGCGGCTTGTGTCACCAGCATACCCAGCCCATCGGCGGTGTGTTGCGCACCATCGCGGCGGGCTTGCTGCATAAATGGTGTGGGTTGTGCGCTATACATCATGTCATAGGCCCAGGCGCACGGTGCATACAGGCCGGCAGGCAAGTCGGGTGGGGCATCTCCAAGGCTGCTGGCACTGGCATTGATCACGACGTCCCAGCCCGATGGACAAACCGCCTCGGATAAGCCACCTGCTGTGAGATTGACCCCGGCATCCCTTGAACGAGTGAGCCAGGTTGTCACGAGTTCGGTGGCCCGCAGGGGGGTGCGATTCACGACTCTCAGTGCCTTGCAGCCTGTTTCAAGCAGTGGCCCGATGACGCCACGGGCAGCACCTCCCGCACCGATGAGCAATATACGTGCACTCTGGCAGTTCACCCCCAGCCTGGCGAGGTCACCTACCAGTCCGGCGCCATCCGTATTGCATCCATGCAGTACGTCGTTTTTAATCCATAGCGTGTTGACAGCCTCGGCGAGTCTGGCGCGTGGGCTCAGGTGTGCTGATGCCAGTTGCCAGGCACGTTGTTTGAAGGGGACTGTGACGTTCAGCCCACGACCTCCTGAGGCAAAAAAATCCTGGACGATGGCTTCGAACTGATCCACGGGCGCCTCAATCTTGTCGTATTGCAACGCAATGCCAGTCTGGCGCGCAAAGTGCTGATGAATCGCAGGTGAGCGGCTGTGTGATACGGGGTGACCGATCACACCAAATCGCCCGATCTGCTGGGTTGTGGTTGTTAATTGCGCCTGATCTGTCATGGTTCTCTGGTCTGAAGAACGCCGTTGACAAAATGCCATGTTCTGGTGAGCACCAGCTGATCAATTTGTCTGGCCATGTCGGGAGGAAAGGGGCCAAAAGGGGCTGAAAGTTGTGCAATACGGCGTACTGCCTGGTTGAGCAGCGCCTGGTCGGAAGGACGATCGATGGTGATGTCAGACAACGTACCATCTTTGCGAATCGTCACGGTCGCCTGAACCGAGCCATATACAGTTTTACCTGTACTGCGGGGGTAGTGTTCGATTCCGATCTGTTCGATGCGCTGGCGCCATTGATCAATATAGGCGGCATACTGAAAAGCCTGGGTGGCTGGCGCATCAAAATGTTTACGGGGGCGCTGGTTGTAATCCTGTACTTGTTGTGAAATCATGGCGAGTTTTGCGTTTTGCAGCATGCTGTCGCGTTGCGCGTCGTCTTGTCCCGTCGCATCTTTTTCCTTTAGGAAAAACGGCGCGGACTGCGCCTGGGCGACCGACTGTCCCGACTCAAGCTGCGTGAGCAGGCGCTGCTGTTCGGACTCGAGTTGCAGCTTTTTTTTAGTGAGCGACTCAACTTCGATTTGAACGCCCGTCTCCCCCGTGTAAGGCAATGCATGCGAAGCTTTACCTGCCGCGGCGTCTCCCCCGCCTTCCATATTGTGTTGGGCCAGGAGTCTCACCTGGGCGGGCGACAGGTCCGTGCTGGCATTGACCATCACGACCTCTAAGGTCTGGGGCGTCACAGAGGGCCTGGGGGCGCCTTGACGTTGCCAGGCAATCAGCGTGACGTGCGCCAGAATAGAGAGCGCAATCGCCCAGCGCAGAAAACGTTGCTCTGACGCCAGCCATGGCGTGCGAGCGGCGCAGGGTGTGGATGGAAGTGTTGCAGTCACACGCGTTCGTTCATTGAGAGTGGTGAATGGATTTTATGCGTTCCCGACAACTTCGGGGATAGGCCCGATGGTTGACTGATAGTTGCAATCCAGTTCCAGTCCCAATTCATCGAATCCCTGGATTTTGAGTTCAATGAGTTGGCCGCGATCCAGCTGTGGCAAGCCCGAGAGCCGGGTGACCATTGGCGCGTTGCTGAGCCGCACCAGATCTTCTTTTAATACGCTTGCCTGGCAGGTGGTCACACCTTGTTGTTGCAGCCACCTCAGGCACCAGTAGCGTTCCATGCTGTTTTGAAAGTCATTCCATGCTGTGTACTGCGCTTCAAAACCACCAATAATGGCAAACAGGTCTGCATCCCTTGGCTTGAAAGGGGCGACCAGTGGCGCAGATATTCCATGTTCGATTGTGGCAATCAGTTGCCACTGGTTGACAAGGTCGACATAGCGTCGCAGTGGTGATGTGCACCAGGCATATTGCGCGACACCAATGGCCTCATGGGGGAGAGCGTGGGTGCTCATCCTCACGCGTCCAGTCTGCTGTGAGCGATAAATGCCAGGCACGCCGTGCGACGCGAGCATCCCACCCCAGGTGCTGTTGGCCAGAATCATGTATTCAGCGACCAGACGATCGAGCGGTGCATTGCGCTGTCTGGGCAGGATGCGCACGGGCGTATCCGGATTGTCGGCTGGACCATCGAGGTAAAAGTTATATTCAACCCGGTTATTGTTTTCGGGCTTGCCGCGAACGATTTCTCGCTGCTTGGACAGCTGCAGGGCAAAATTCCAGAGCGGTCGAATCCATTCGTTATAAGGCAGGATTTGATCGGGATCGGCGAGAGACTCCTCGGTGATGTCTGCGTCGAGCGTGTTGTGGCGCAGGTTTTCAAGGACCGTGACACGTTCAAGCTTGCTCTCGCAGGACAGGATTTCGCCTGTCAGCATATCGGCCGTTACATAGAGGGATAAAGCGGGTACAGCGCGACCGGCGTCTAGCGAAAATGCGCTGATCACGCTATCTGGCTGCATGGGGATTTTTTCGCCAGGCGTGTAGACGGTCGACATTCTGGCGCGCGCCAGCCGGTCAAGTTCGCTATCCCGTGTGACTGCCAGGCCAGGTGCGGCAACGTGGACGCCCACGCAAATCTTGCCCTCTGGCAGAATCTTGACCGAGAGTGCATCGTCGATTTCAGTCGTGGTGATATCGTCAACTGAATAGGCCTGCACGTTTGCTAGTGGTAGGTCCTGTCCAGCATTAGGCACTTCCAGCTCGGGAAAGCCAACACCTCGCGGGAAATGATTGGCGAGGAATTTACCCTGATGTAGCGCCAGCGCATGCGGCCAGGCACCCAGGTCAAGCAATAAGCGCTCGGGTGTTTTCTGAGATTGCGTGCAGGCTGCATCCAGTGCTTTCCAGGCCTGGGAATTTTTGTCAGGCCGGGTGATCAGGGTCATTGCAAGCTCTGCAATACCGGTGGGCAGTCGCCCGGCAATCATTTCGCTAGCCCAGCCTTTTATTTCATCTGCCTGTTTCTGCTTTTTTTCCAGCGCAGCCAGCGCCGCAGTGAGTATCTCGGGCGGTGCCACGCGATAGCGTCCGCGTCCACGGCGATGAAAATAGACCGGTGCTTCATGCAAACGCAGCAACAGGGTCGCTTTTTCGAGCGCATCTGGCGCGTGACCAAAGTATTCTGCGCCTAAAGTTTCGACGTCAAACTCTTCTTTTGGTGCGCACTCCCACAGGAAAGGCACATCAATTTCCTGTGCCTTCAGTGCGGCCTCTGTCAGCAGCGCTTCGGGAGCGGGACTTGCAAAGGTAAAGATGCAGTTGGTGCGCTTGATTTTGCTGCGCTTGCCCGAACCAGACTCGACCTGCAGGGCGGTCTCGGCTTCTGACATGATATGTCCGGCTTTGAATGCGCCATCTTCTTCATATAAAACAAACATTCTGGATTCCGGTTGGTGCGTGAGTCGCTATTTAGGCGGTCTGGTCGCTCAGCGCTTCGAGCAGGCGTTGATGGACCCCGCCAAAGCCGCCGTTACTCATGACAAGAATATGGTCGCCGGGCTTTGCCGCCTGGACGATTGCTGTAACCATTTGATCGATCTGGTCGTGTGCCTGCATACGGTCACCTAGCCCGGATAGCACCTCGGCCGGCTCCCAGCCCAGTGCTTGCTTGCCTTGGCGCTGGCCATAGCAGAACACCAGGTCGGCAGGTGTGAGCGCTTCGGGCAGTCTGGCCGCCATCGTACCGAGCTTCATAGTGTTCGAGCGCGGCTCCAGGACGGCCAGAATACGTTCGGCTCCGATCCGTGCCCGCAGTCCATCCAGGGTCGTACGGATGGCGGTAGGGTGGTGGGCAAAATCGTCATAAACGGTGATTTGATTGACCGTGCCGCGAATCTCCATGCGCCGCTTGACGCCGCCAAAGGCGCTCAGAGCTTGAATGCTGGTCGCAGCTTCGACGCCTACATGTTGGGCGGCGGCAATCGCGACCAATGCGTTATGGCGATTGTGCGCACCACTCAGATTCCAGCGGACCTGGCCTGCCAGTTGGGCACCCTGGTACACATCAAAGCTTTCTGCATTGACCTCTTGAGCATGCCAGCCTGCCTGCGTGCCGCACCGGATGATTTCGGACCAGCATCCCATTGCGATGACGCGCTCAAGTGCTTCGTCCTGGGCCGGTAGAATCACTTGTCCCGAGCCAGGGATTGTTCTCAGTAAATGATGAAATTGTGTTTCGATCGCTGCAAGATCAGGGAAGATGTCTGCGTGATCGTATTCAAGATTGTTCAGGATGGCCGTACGTGGACGGTAGTGAACAAATTTTGAGCGTTTGTCGAAAAAAGCAGTGTCGTACTCGTCTGCTTCGATCACAAACAATGTCGAAGCCGGGTCAAAGCGAGCAGAGACCTCGAGTCCGGGCGCCACACCACCAATCAGGAAATTGGGGGCAAGCCCTGCGCTTTTGAGGATCCAGGCAAGCATAGAGCTCGTGGTGGTTTTTCCGTGCGTGCCTGCGACGGCGAGCACATGCTGACCTTGTAATACATGCTCTCCCAGCCATTGGGGGCCAGAAACATAAGGCAGTCCGGCGTTCAGGATGGCTTCCATGAGGGGATTGCCGCGCGAAACGACGTTGCCAATGACAAATAAATCCGGTTTGAGTCCCAGCTGTGCAGGATCAAACCCCTCAATGAGTTCGATGCCTTGCTCGGTCAGCTGCGTGCTCATCGGTGGGTAGACACCGGTGTCACAACCCGTTACCCGATGTCCGGCAGCGCGGGCGATCAGTGCGAGACCACCCATGAAGGTGCCGCAAATTCCTAATATATGCAGATGCATGAACAATCTCCTGCCGACATTGTAGAGGGAGATAGGCATGGCGTGCCCGGGTACCTTTAAATCGGAATGTGTGTGTCAGGCGCATGGCGCGGCGTTATGATTGACAGCATGAATAAAAGAACCGTGCTGTTTGGACTAGGTGGCCTCCTGGCGATGGGGCTGACGGGCTGGCTGGCGTTGCATGAGACCTCGCGCAAGGCACCGCTGGCTAATCGTGCGGTGGCCGTTGAGCCGCCCGCAAACCGGCCCGCAGTCAGCCCCCAGCCTTTGCTGAATGTGACATTGCCAGATCTCGAAGGCCATGAGGTCTCTTTCAGACAATTTCTGGGTAAGCCTCTCGTCGTGAATTTTTGGGCAACCTGGTGTGCGCCTTGCGTCCAGGAGATGCCAGACCTCGATTTAATGGCTAAATCGTTACCAGATGTTTATTTTGTGGGTATTGGTATTGATACTGCAGATAACATCCGTCAATTTGTAGATAAAGTTAAGGTTTCATACCCGTTGCTCGTTGCGGGCCTCGGTGGAATTTCCTTGCTCAGAGAGCTGGGTAACACGACGGGAGGTCTGCCTTTTACGGTCATGTTCGATGCAGATGGCAACATAATGGACACAATTCTTGGGCAGGTT
>CANBUF010000006.1 GCA_947372575.1 Alcaligenaceae bacterium
GGCGCCTTTGTCGATCACGTGCGTGATGCGGCTATTGCCGATGACTCGGCCTGAGGTTGGGAGCGCACGGTGAATCGTCAGGCGTTGCTCTCCGTGGACCAGCTTGACCCAGTTGATGCCGGCCTTGGGATCCTTCATCCAGAAACCAGGGTAGCCGAGCACGACTGCCATGGTTGGAAAGGACTGCATGTCCTTTTCATACACGTATTTCAGATGATCGGGATTGGTGGGTTCGTGTCCAAAGCCGATGCCCAAGGCATACAGGATGCTGTCGTTGACCGAGTAAGTCTGATCGACCTCGGGGAACGACCAGTTTTTGATTGTCTGATAATCCATTTCAGATTGGATCCCAGTCGATTGCGTCGGGTGAACGCTCAAGCGGGAAGAAATGATGACGCAAGGCTGGCGCTGCGATCTCGGCAATCGCTTCAGGTGTCCAGCCCGTGCTCATGTGAACCGAGCGGATCGGGCGTGGTTGGCTAAAGAGCATGATTTCGTTAGCACGCACACCAAAGATTTGCGCGTTCACGTCTTTGGCTTGATCGCTGGCGAGAAAGACGACCATTGGAGCGATCTTGCCCGATTCCATTTTTTGCAGTTTGGCGACACGAGCTTTTTCTTCATCCGTATTGGCAGGAATCGAGCTGGTCATGCGACTCCAGGCAAATGGTGCAATGCAGTTCGAGCGCACGCCATAGCGGTTCATATCAAGTGCGATAGATTTGGAGAGCGCTGCGATACCAAGTTTTGCGGCGGAGTAGTTTGACTGGCCAAAATTACCAATCAGACCTGAGGTCGACGTCATGTGCACAAACGCACCTGACTCTTGTTCGCGAAAATAATTTGCAGCAGCGCGGCTGACAAAAAACGTACCGTTCAAGTGCACATCAATGACTTGGCTCCATTCTTCGTCGCTCATTTTGTGGAAGACGCGATCACGCAAGTTGCCTGCGTTATTGACAACAATATCGATACGACCGAATTGCTGGACTGCAGTTTCAATAATGTTGTTGGCGCTTGCGCGGCCTGCCACGCTATCTGTATTGGGGACTGCCTGGCCGCCTGCCTGGATGATCTCGTCAACCACTTGTTGTGCTGGACCGACTCCCGTTCCTTCGCCCGCCAGGCTGGCGCCAATATCATTGACAACGACTTTTGCGCCAGCTGCGGCCATGGCCAGAGCGATGCCACGACCAATTCCGCCACCAGCACCTGTCACGACTGCAACTTTACCCGCCAACATTCCACTCATGAAAACTCTCCAGTGATGTGCTCGATTATGCAAAGCAATGCTCAAGCATTTAAAAAATTTGTTCGATGCAAAATATCTATAGGGAAAACATATCGAGTCAACTAACGACTAGATCCAACTATATTTGGGTCACGATTTTCCGTGATGAAGATAGTAGAGTTATTCTCGGTATATCGGTATTCAGATTTCAGGAGGGGAGCCTTAGGCTGATTGAAACAGTCCCGACAGAAACTGAAGGATTTAAGCCGTAGAATCGAGGGAAAACCCTGTGATGATGTTTTGTGCGCAGTGCGACTAAAGCTTAAGAGCAAGCAATTGTTTAAGCGGATGCAATTGTTATTCCTGAGCAATGCGTATCCAAATGCAAAACGATCATGCATCCATGTACTAAACAATCAGATACCAAATCAAGACAAGAGACTGGAGTGAGTACTTTGAATAATTTTTTTTCGCGCATAGCGTGCCTGTCAGGCGCAGTCGTAATAGGATTGGTATCACTGGGCGCATGCGCCCAGTCGACCTGGCCAGATAAGCCCGTGAATTTCATCGTACCTTTTCCACCGGGTGGCCCCGTTGATACTACAGCGCGACTGACCACGCTGCCGCTTGGCAAACTTTGGTCTGTTGCAACACCGATTGAAAATAAAGCCGGTGCTGGCGGAATCCTTGGCGCGCAAGCTGCGGCGAAGGCGCCGGCAGATGGTTATCATTTTTTCTTTGCTGCCATCCATCATTCGGTTTTGCCCAGCCTCAAACCCAACTTGTCCTACGATATCCAAAAGGATTTTGTACCAGTCGGGATGGCTGCGCGCTTTCCTATCGTGTTGGTTGTCAATCCATCCTTGCCGGTTAATTCCATTGCTGAGTTAATTGCCTATGCCAAGGCGAATCCGGGTAAGTTGTCTTACAGCTCCTCGGGGACAGGAGGCGGCACGCATCTGGCAGGTGAATTGTTCAACAGCATGGCGCAGACGACTATGCAGCACATTCCATACAAGGGAAGTGCACCTGCCATGCAGGATCTCGTAGGCGGACAGGTGCAGTTGATGTTTGCCGATGGCCCGTCAGCATTACCGTTCATTAAATCTGGCAAGATCCGCGCGCTAGGCGTGGGTAATCCGGAGCCTTCTAAATTTTTTCCTGATGTTCCAACGATTGCTTCTGCAGGTCTACCTGGTTACGAGGCCTACTCCTGGACTGGAGTTGTCGCGCCCGTGGGTACCCCGGATGCCATCGTGCGTCGAGTGAATGCAGATATGGTCAAGGTGTTGTCTGACCCTGCGACAGCCGATGCCCTGATGGCTGCAGGTGCTGAACCTGTGCCCGGCACACCTGAACAGTTTCAGGTGCTGCTCTCGAATGAAATCAAAAAGTGGGGCGATATTATTCGTAGCGCAAATATCAAGGTTGATGATTAACGACTTGGTCGTCAATAGTCATCCACGCAGACGCGATTTGGCAGCATTGAATTCTGCGATCAACTGATCGACTAATGCGCGTGTCGTCATTGTTTTGGCAATCGCTCCGACGCCTTGTCCTGCGCCCCAGATATCTTTCCAGGCTTTGGGGCGGGCGTCTTTGTTTAACGTCACCGCGCCACCAGGTTTTGCTGCCAGGACCTCTGCGGGGTCGAGTCCTGCAGCCAGAATGCTTGGCTTGAGGTAGTTGCCAGGTACGCCTGTAAAAAAAGGCGAATAGATAATATCGGTCGAATCTGCATTGATGATCATCTGCTGATAAGCATCTGGTGCCATGGATTCAGCGGTCGGAATGAAGCGTGTGCCGAGGTAGGCAAAGTCACAGCCAAGTGCGAGCGCTGCCAGTACATCTTTGCCATGTGAAATGCAGCCCGACAAGATCAGGGGACCATCGTAGAAGCTGCGGATTTCATTGACCAGTGCAATTGGATTGAGCGTGCCTGCGTGTCCGCCTGCACCACTCGCCACGAGAATCAATCCATCCACACCCGCTTCGATTGCCTTGCGTGCGTGTTTGGCATTCGTGACATCGTGCAGGACGATTCCCCCATAAGGGTGAACGCGTTCGACTACTTTATTCGGGGCATGCAATGAGGTGATGAATAAAGGAACCTTGTGACTTGCGCAAATTTCCAGATCGCCTTCCCAGCGAGGATTCGAGGGGTGCACGATCAGGTTCACACCAAAGGGCGAGACAATCTCGTCAGGATGAGCCTGCTGGTAGGCGCTGAGCCTGCTCTGGATGTCTTGGATCCAGAGAGGCAGCTCTTCTTGTGGACGTGCGTTAAGCGAAGGGAATGAGCCGATGACACCCGCGGTGCACTGTGCAACGACCAGGTCTGTGCCGGACACCAGAAACATCGGTGCACCAATCACGGGTATGCGTGTGTACTGAAGCAGCTTTTCGATAACGGGACTGGTAATCATTCATTCGCCTTATTTAATAGGGTTGATGCAATGCAGAGCTCGCAGCACCACGCACCACGCACCACAACCCAACACTGTTCAACTCAACACCACTCAGTACAACTCAACACGGATCAACTCAACACAGTCCAGCATGAACTTTATACATGGGATTATTGCGCCTGGATATTTCCCTTGGCGACGACTTTTTCCCAGAGTGTGATTTCACGGTCAATTCTGTCTGCCATTTCCTTGGTGGTGAGCGTGTCGACCGTATAACCGCCTTCTTCGACAGTTTTACGGAAGTCAGGATTCTTACGCACAGCATCGACGGCATCGGATAGTTTTTTCACGATCGCATCTGGTAATTTCTTTGGGCCAATCAGGGCAAACCAGCCAACTACCTCGTAATCTGCAATGCCGGCCTCAATCATGGTCGGTACATTAGGCAAACTTGGGTTACGTACTTTGGAGGTCACGGCCAGTCCGCGTGCCTGCCCACTATCGATGAACACTTTACCTGTACTGGTGATGTCAAACATAAAGGTGGTTTTGCCACTCACCACATCCATCATCGCGGGTGAGTTACCTTTATAAGGAACGTGCAGCATTTCGGTGTTGGTAGATTGTCTGAGCAACTCTGCAGACAGGTGATTCGATGCCCCTACACCTGCGGAGCCGAATGCAACTTTATCTGGATTGGCTTTGGCATAAGCAACCAGCTCCTGTACTGTTTTCGCTGGAATTTGTGGCCCAATCAACAGCACATTGGCATAAGTGACCACAGAGCCCAACATCGTGAAATCGTTGCGTGGATCAAAGACTTTGTTGCGTTGAACAACCGGAGTAATTGTCATGCTGGGACTGGCAACAAGATTGAGCGTGTAGCCATCCGGAGTTGCTTTTGCCGTGGTGTCTGCAGCGATCATGCCGCTTGCGCCTGCGCGGTTTTCAACAATGACGGTTTGTTTAAGTTGCTCGCCCAGATATTTTGCAAATGTGCGTGCGGTGACGTCGACGGGACCGCCCGCGGCATAACCCACTAGCAGTTTTATAGGACGCTGCGGCCAGTTATCCTGCGCTTGAGCCTGCGTGCCCAGCAAGACTGAGCCGCCCAGCAGCAATGTCGCTGCAACGCTAATTAACAGGCGTGATTTTTTTATGATGTGCATGGTGTAATCCTTGTCTGTGAGTCGTGCGGCTTCAGTAGCAGGGTTGTCCCGGGGCTGGGCGACGAATCACCGCAATCGGTCCTGATACATGCAGGGGAGCACCTGTTTTTTTCTGAAGAGCCTCAAGCGTGAGGCCTTCAACCATTGCACGCACGACAAAGCCTTCTGGCTTGACATCAACGATTGCCAGGTCCGTATAAATTTGATTCACGACACCTGCTCCAGTCAAAGGATAGGTGCAGGCTGGCATGAGTTTAGACGTCTGGTCCTTCGCGACATGTTCCATCATGACGATAACGTTACGCGCGCCAATTGCCAGATCCATCGCACCACCGATGGCTGCGATTGCGTCTGGACCTGAGGTAATCCAGTTGGCCAGATCGCCGTTTGCGGCAACCTGAAATCCACCCAGAACCGAATAGTCGAGATGGCCGCCGCGCATCATGGCAAAGGAGACCGTATGCTCGCTGATCGAGGCGCCTTTGAGCAAGGTGACGGGAACCCGACTGGCGTTGATGATGTCCAGATCAATCTCATCATCGACGGCTGCGCGCCCCATACCCAGGATTCCGTTTTCGCTGTGCAGGAGGATTTCACGATCGCTAGGCAAATAGTCTGCGACTTGCGTAGGCATCCCAATGCCCAGATTGACGACCGAACCATCCGGGAAGTCATGCGCCACGAGATAGGCGATCTCGCCGCGCGAAAGAGGCTGGTAACTCATCGTTCACCTCCGATTGCAACTACTGACTGTACAAAAATTCCAGGGGTCATAATGTGTTCTGGCTCCAGTTCGCCCAATTGCACAATGCGGTTGACCTGGGCAATCGAATGCTTGGCAGCCATGCACATGACCGGCCCAAAATTACGGCCTGCCCAGCGATAGGTCAGATTGCCCCAGCGATCGCCCAGATGTGCGCGCACCAGAGCAAAGTCGGCATGCAGGGGGTCTTCGAGCACATAGCCTTTGCCGTTGATGACGCGTTGCTCTTTTCCTTCTGCAACAAGCGTGCCGTAGCCAGTAGGTGTAAAGAAGGGCCCGAGGCCAGCACCGGCTGCACGCAATCTTTCGGCGAGTGTTCCCTGTGGTGTGCATTCAAGCTCTACCTGTCCGGCGCGATAGGCGTTTGCAAACGTCTGCGAGTTTGGTGGGCGAGGGTGGGAACACACAACCTTGCGTACCCGTCCTGCCTTGATCAGTCCGGCGATGCCAGTTTCGTGGGTGCCTGCATTGTTGCTGATGATGGTGATTTCGCGTGTACCTTTGTCCATGATCGCGGACATCAGTTCAAACGGAATTCCAGAATCTCCAAACCCACTGACCATGATGGATGCGCCATCCTGGATTGGGGCAATCGCCACTTCAAGCGAGGCGCGTATCTTGTCTAGCATGACTACTCCAGAGAAAGCTTTGCAGCTTCAACAGTTTTTTTCCAGCTTTCGCGTTCTTTGTCCATAAAGGCACCAAATTCAGCAGGCGTGTCGCCGCCGGCGGTGCCGCCCATTTCTTTAAATCTTTTTTGCATGTCAGGTGTAGCGAGAATTTTTTTTGTCGCCTGCTGAATTTTGTTCACGATGTCTGCAGGTGTGCCTGCCGGGGCCACTAACCCAAACCATGCCGTCACAACCATGTCCTTGATGCCTGCCTCTGCCATGGTGGGTACGTCAGGCAGTTCGGGCGAGCGCTGGTCGCCTGTGATGGCCAAGGCGCGCAATTGCCCCGATTTGATAAAAGGCATGGAGCTCGGGAGGTTATCGATCATAAAGGTGAACTGCTGGCCGAGTAATGCCGAAACAGCCGGCCCAGCACCTTTGTATGGAATATGGGGTGCTTTGATGCCGGCGCGCTGCAGAAACATTTCACCCGACAGGTGCGGAGACTGACCTGTTCCAGACGAGCCAAAAGCGTAGTTCCCCTTTGGATCGTTTTTAATCGCATCGACGAGTTCTTTAACCGTCTTGTAGGGCGAGTCGCTATTGACCACCAGAATATTCGGCACCGAAATCACCATGGTGATGGGTGCGAAATCCGATGGTTTATAGGGCAGCGTTTTGTAGAGGCTGTAGTTGATGGCGTTTGGGCCAATGTTGCCCATGTCGATGGTGTAACCGTCCGGTGCTGCACGCACCAGCGCTTGCGAACCAATAATGCCTGCTGCGCCGGCACGGTTTTCAACCACGACGGTGGTGCCGAGTTCAGCACCCAGTTTTTCACTCAGAATCCGTGCGGAAATATCAGAGGTGCCTCCGGGCGCCGCAGGAACAATGATCGTGATGGGCTTTTCGGGCCAGGCGGCCAGCGCGCTGCTGGTGATTGCCAGTGCGCCACACGTCACGAGCAAACCTGAAAACAGTTTCTTCATGCTGATCTCCTTTTAGAATTCTTATAGATTATTTTCACTGATTGTAAGGGGCTGTCATGCTCGCAAGTCTGTTGCCGACCCTTTCAATTGCCTGAACAGGGGATTTGGGTAAGCGAAATACCGGCTTCCAAAATACGAGAAACATAAGTACGGACGGGCGTTAAGATATCGGCATTAGGAGAAAAGCGATGGATTTGACCTGGACCGCCGAAGAACGCGCCTTCCGTGAGGAAGTGCGGACGTTTGTGAAAGAGAACCTGCCAGCCGATTTGCGCGCCAAGGCTTTTTCTCATCATCGTCTCAAGCGAGACGATTATCTGCGCTGGCACCATAAGCTGGCTGAGCGCGGCTGGGGCGCGCCAGCCTGGCCCAAAGAATTCGGTGGGACTGGTTGGAGCGCCTTGCAGCGACTGATTTTTGAAATTGAGTCGTTCAAAGCGGGTGCCCCACGACTCTTGCCTTTTGGCCTGAGCATGATTGGTCCTGTGCTGATTAAATACGGCTCACAAGCACAAAAGGATTATTTTTTACCGCGCATTATTCGCATGGATGACTGGTGGTGTCAGGGGTATTCTGAACCGGGTTCAGGTTCGGATCTGGCTTCGCTGAAAACCCGTGCCGATCGCGACGGTGATCATTACATTATTAATGGTCAGAAGACCTGGACGACACTGGGCCATCACGCTGACTGGATCTTCTGTCTGGCGCGAACGGACCAGGCAGCTAAAGCCCAGCGCGGCATTTCAATGATCCTGATTGACATGAAGCAGCCTGGTGTGACCGTGCGTCCGATCAAAACGCTGGATGGTGGCGCCGAGGTCAACGAAGTCTGGCTTGAAAATGTGCGTGCTCCGATCGAGAATCTGGTCGGTGAAGAAAACAACGGTTGGACGTATGCCAAGTTCCTACTTGGGCATGAGCGCACAGGTATTGCTGGAATCGGTCACTGTCATCGCGAACTCGCGATCCTGAAGTCCCTCGCAGAACGCACCATGGCCAGTGGCGAGTCACTGAGTCTGGACACGCGTGTACGTGACAGCATTAACCGGATTGAGGCGCAAGTGCTTGCTCTCGAAATGATGGTGCTGCGTGTCGCTGCTGATGATTCTTCTGAGCCGGGCCCGAAGGCTTCAATTCTTAAAATTCGTGGCTCAGAAATACAAATGGAACTTGCCCGCCTGCAGTTGCAGGTTGCAGGCGCGGATGCCTGGCCTTACGACCCTGAGTGGATGTTTGCAGAATCAGATTTCCATGGCCCCGGAGCCGATTATTCACCCGCAGCGGCTGCGTCATATTTTGATATGCGCAAAACAGCGATCTACGGCGGCACCAATGAAGTGCAGAAGGGCATTATTGCCAAGCAGATCATTGGCGTTTGAGTGACTTAAGGAATAAATATGGATTTTGCATACTCAGAAGAACAACGCATGCTGACAGACAGTTTGCGACGCCTCATGACCGATCGCTGGACATACGCTGAGCGCCGTGCGCGCCAGCGCGCAGGTGTGCTCGATCGCGGGGCCTGGAGTAACTTGGTTGAATTGGGTGTTGCAGGTTTGATGGCGCCCGAGCAATTTGGTGGTTTTGGAGAGAGCCCGGCCACGATGCTTGCTGTGCACCGAGAACTTGGACGCGGACTGGTGAGTGAGCCCGCCATTCCGAGCGCAGTGATGGCGGTGACCTTACTGAGTCACTGCAACAACGAAGCCCTCAAACAGCAATGGCTGACAGCGCAGGCAGAGGGTGAAGCCGTTCTGACCATCGCCTGGCAAGAAGAGGGTGAGCGCTATGCCCTGCGACCCCTCAGCATGCGTGCGACGCCTACAGCAGATGGCTATTCTATTGATGGCCGCAAGGTTCTGGTCTGGCATGCTGCAGGAGCACAGGCTTTGATTGTCTCTGCGGTGATGGATGGAGAGATGGCTTTGTTTCTGGTGCCAGCCGATGCAAAAGGCATGGCGATCGCAGATTATCCGACCATGGATGGTGCGCGTGCGTCGACCGTCACGCTTGATCGTGTGATTGTCGGACGTGATCAGCTGATCGCAAAAGGATCGCAGGCGCATAGTTTATTAACGCTCGCTCTGGACTTTGGCATTGTGGCCTTGTGTGCGCATGCCTGTGGCGCAATGGAGTCTCTGACCGAGATTACGATCCAGTATCTCAAAACACGCAAACAATTTGGCCAGCATCTGGCTGCATTCCAGGTATTGCAGCATCGCCTGGCCGATATGTTGTCGCAACAGGAAATGGGGTTGTCGATGACGTATGTCGCGACGGTCGGACTCGCCGAAACAGACGCCGCCCAGCGTAGCCGACTGGTCTCAATGGCTAAGGTCGAAGTTGCCGCTGCAGCACGTTTTGTCGGAGAGTCTGCCGTGCAATTGCATGGCGGTATGGGCGTCACAGATGAGTTGGAGGTTGGCGATTATTTCAAACGTCTGACCTATACCGATTTATTACTGGGTGATACCAACTTCCACCTTCAACGCATGCAGGACCTCGGTAACTAAGTCACCGAATTTACAAAGGAATATTTATGTCAACGACCGATCTCAGTGCTTGGCTGGGTAAATCCCAGACCGTGGTGGATCGACTCGACCCCAATCACGCTGCATGTATTGCCGTGACCCTGGGTGAAGCCGTCCCTGGCCTGGGTCAAACACTTCCACCACTCTGGCATTGGGCCTATTTTCTGGAGACTGTGCCGATCGCCATGACTGGTTTAGATGGACATCCGGCGCGTGGCAGTTTTTTGCCACCTGCGGATAATCGAAACCGGATGTGGGCGGGTGGACGTGTAGCTTTCAACGGTGCACTGGAAGTGGGCGTTGAGGCCCACAAGACCTCAACGGTCACCGCGATCCAGGAAAAAAAAGGTCGGACCGGTTCACTCCTGTTCGTGACGGTCAAGCATGACATCGTGCAGAAGGGTGTACTGGTTGTGAGTGAGGAACAGGATATTGTCTATCGCGAACCCAGCCCACCAAAGCTGGTCGGGACCGAAGCCGCTCCAGCCTCGCAATGGAAAGAAGCGATCAATCCGACCGAAGTGCTGTTGTTTCGTTACTCGGCGGTGACCTTCAACAGTCATCGGATTCACTATGATCATCCCTATGTCACCCAAAAGGAAGGCTACCCAGGTCTGGTGGTTCATGGTCCGATGATCGCGACGCTGATGTGTCAGGCTTTTGCGCACGCGCATCCAGAAGCAACACTGCGACAGCTCACCTACCGTGGCCTGCGTCCCTTGATAGCCCCCACGCCTTTTCATGTGGCAGGTAATGTTTCTGCGCACGGTCTGGCGCAGCTGTGGGCCGAACAGGATGGCACCCTAGCGCACCAGGCTGAATTGAGTTTTGAACCATGAAGGCCGTGATTCGACCGTTGGATGGCGTGACCGTCATCAGTCTGGAACATGCGATTGCTGCACCGTTTTGTACCCGTCAGCTGGCCGATATGGGGGCGCGAGTCATAAAAGTCGAGCGCCCCGGGGTTGGCGACTTTGCACGCAAGTATGACGAACGCACGCGCGGCATGGCCTCGCATTTTGTGTGGACCAATCGTTCAAAGGAAAGCCTGACGCTGGATCTTAAACATCCACAGGCCGCACCAATTCTTGAAGAACTTCTGGGTCAGACAGATGTCCTGGTACAGAATTTGGCGCCCGGTGCTGCTGCCCGCATGGGCTTGTCGTTCGAAGCCTTGCATGCGCGCTTTCCCAAGCTGATTGTTTGTGACATTTCAGGTTATGGAGAAGGTGGTCCTTACGAAACAAAAAAAGCCTACGATCTGCTGATTCAGAGTGAAAGCGGTTTTGTATCGGTCACAGGTTCGCCCGATGCGCCGGCCAAAGCGGGCTGTTCGATTGCTGATATCGCAGCGGGCTCCTATGCCTACTCGGGCATTTTGAATGCACTCTTGTTGCGCAACAAAACCGGTCTGGGTAGTCATCTTGATGTGTCGATGCTTGAGAGCATGGTCGAGTGGATGAGCTTTCCCCTGTATTACGCTTTTGAGGGGGCGAGCCCGCCGCCACGTGCAGGTGCTGCGCACGCAACGATCTATCCTTATGGCCCCTTTCCGGTAGGCGACGGCAGTCAGGTCATGCTGGGTTTACAAAATGAACGCGAATGGCGAGTGTTTTGTGAAAAAGTGTTGAATCAGCCTGAACTGGCCGATGAGGCAGACTTCTCTTCGAATTCCTTGCGTGTGGCAAACCGGGATCGTTTGCGCGGCCTGATCGTCAACGCCTTCGCAAAAATGACAATTGAGCAGGTCGTGCAATATCTCGAGGATGCAGGGATTGCCAATGCACGCGTCAACGAAATGAAAGACGTCTGGGCGCACCCTCAACTCAAGGCTCGGCAGCGCTGGACCGAGGTGGGTAGTCCGGTCGGTGCGTTGCCTGCGCTGATTCCGCCTGCGACTAACAATCAGTTTGAGGCACGGATGGATCCGATCCCTGATGTTGGGGAACACACCCTTGCCATTCTGAAAGAGCTGGGTGTGTCCGAGGACGTACTTGCTGTGTTGAAAACTGATCGAGCGATTTAAATCGTGATGATCTGCGCGTACTGGATTTCGTCCACATTGCAGTGTTCATCACACACTTGTCAGGTCTTTCAGCGTCACTTTTAAACGTATCGAACTCAGTCCTGCAGCAACCAGACACCCTGGTCGCTGCACGCGTCTAGGAGCTCCGCTAGTGAGCCCTGTGCGAGCTGAAAATCGGGAGCGAGTTCTCTGAGTGGCCGCAGGACAAATGCCCGCTGATGCATGCGTGGATGAGGCAGGGTCAGTCTGGGTGTATCAATGTTGATTGCATCGTACCAAAGCAGATCCAGATCCAGCGTACGTGGTGCGTTGCGATAGGGACGCTCACGTCCGTGTCGTTGTTCGATCGCCTGCAGCGTATCTAACAAATTGAGCGGTGCAAGTGTGGTCTCGATACGCGCGACGGCATTGAAAAATATTGGGCCAGTTGCCTCGACAGGATCGCTTGTGTAGAGGCTAGAACACTTGCAGTGCAGGACCCCTGGCGAGGCTTGGAGTGCGGCGAGCGCATCGTGAATCGTCTGCCGTGCATCGCCCAGGTTCGCACCCAGGCCGATATAGGCACAAGCATTCATCGTGTAAGTTATCCAACCGTCGGCGCGTTGCCGTGATCACGAGGTGGCGTTGTTGGACTCGTACGGCGCCTGCGCGTCCGTGTGCGAGGACCTGCACCACCCTCTCGTGGTAGCTTGCTCAGGTCGTCGATCATCGTCGCACGCGTTGCATCATCCGCATTGGCAAGATCCATCCACCATTGCGCCAGCACACTGTCGAATTCACCCGCTGCTGCGCGCAGTTGCAGGAAATCCACCGCGGCTCGCAAGCGTGGTTGTTCAAGCAGACGCCATATCGATTTGGGCAATCTCTTGTCAAAACGCGGCTGCATAAACCAGATCTCACGCATGTCCGAACTGAAACGTTTGTGAATTGCGAGTTTTTCGGTTTGTTCGTCCAGTACGGAGTCGGCCGCTTGCATCAGTGCGGGAATACCTGTGATCTCGCCTTTCTGGAGGAGTTGCTTCCAGCGCAAGGCGACTTGATGCCAGAGCAGAGCCGCAAAGAGAAAGCTTGGGCTGACTGTTTTGCCACTGCGCACGCGGTGATCAGTGCGATCCAGTGCGAGCTCGATGAAGGCTTCGCCACCCGGTTGCTCAAGCACCACATCAAGCAGCGGCAATAAGCCGTGGTGCAGACCATCCTGACGCAATTGCTGCAGGCAGTCCATCGCGTGCCCACACGTCAGAAGTTTGAGCATTTCGTCAAACAGGCGCGAGGCGGGGACGTTTTCAATTAGCTCAGCCATCGCCTTGAGCGGCTCTTTGGAGGCAGGATGAATGGTGCCGTTGAGCTTGACCGCGAAACGTACCGCACGCAGCATTCTTACGGGGTCTTCACGATAGCGCGTCTGGGGGTCGCCAATCATGCGCACAACCCGTTTTTTCAGGTCCTCGACACCTTGGTGGAAATCGATGACTTCTTCGTTTGTGGGATCGTAGTAGAGGGCATTGATGGTGAAATCCCTGCGTACGGCATCTTGCTCGTGGGTACCAAACTCGTTATCCCGCAAAATCCGGCCATGGTCATCGGTTTCCTGGGTTTGCGAGGCCGGGGCACGGAAAGTCGAGGTTTCGATAATTTCCTGTCCGAACACCACATGTACCAGCTGAAACCGTCGGCCAATGATGCGCGCACGTCTGAACAACGCGCGGATCTGCTCGGGCGTCGCGTTGGTCGCGACGTCAAAGTCTTTGGGTTCGAGTCCGACGATCAGGTCCCGTACCGCTCCGCCCACGATATAGGCTTGATAACCTTCGTGCTGGAGGACCTCACAGACTTTGATCGCGTGACGCGAAACATTGCGTCGGTCGATGCCGTGCTTTTCACGACTAATGCGTTGCATGCCCTGCGAACGTTTTGTGAACAGTTGCCCAACAAAGCGCTTGATTGTGTCGGTAATCATCAGGATTTGTTGTCTGCCAAATGGGTGAACAGGTTGAGAACCGGCCAGTTTCTTTGCTCGGCTATTTTGAGCAGGCTGGCGCTTGGGTTGGTCGCGATCGGGTGCGTGACCACCTCAAGAAGGGGCAAGTCATTGATCGAATCGCTGTAGAAATAGGATGTTTCAAAATCCTTCAGGCTTTTATCCATACCTGTCAGCCATTCGTTGACGCGCAGGACTTTGCCATGTTTGAAGCTGGGTGTGCCAGCGATTTTGCCTGTGTAACGTCCTGCAATGTATTCCGGATCGGTGGCGATCAGCGTATGCACACCAAAGGCGCGTGCGATGGGTGCCGTCACAAAGCTGTTCGTGGCGGTCACCATGGCGCACAAGTCACCTGCTTGAAGGTGGCGCCGCACTAACTCGACAGCAGCGTCGGTCATGGCGGGGCGGATGACATGGCGCATGAAGTCTTCATGCCAGGCTGCCAGCAAATGAGGTGGGTGAGCGGCCAGGAGCCCCAGCATGAACTCGGCGGCTTGCTCGGCAGTCAGATCTCCGGCGTTGTAACGGTCCATGAGCTCTTCGTTGCGTCGCAATGCCTCTGCAGGATCACCTGCCCGACCAGATTTGGCCAGATACTCGGCCCATTGATGGTCGCTGTCTAGGGGGAGAAGCGTATGGTCTAGATCAAAAAGTGCCAGGCGTCTGGAGGTCATATTGATTGAAGAAAATCACGATCGGCCAGCATCGTGCGTAAAAGCGGCACGGTGACTGTCCTGTGTTTAGACAGCGAATAACGGTCAAGGGCATCGACCAGTGCAAACAGCTGACGGATATCACGCGAATAGTGAGAGAACATCCAGTCCAGTACCTCTGCAGAAAGCGGCAAGCCCTGGCCATGTGCATACGTCCTGATGGCGGCGGACTTGTCGTCGTCGGATAGCGGCTCAAGTCTGAAAATCAGATCCCAGCCCAGGCGTGTGCGTAAATCCTCACGCAAGGGCATCATTATTGGCGCAAGATTGCCCGATACTGCCAATGCAAACGCAGATGCCGTAGTTGCCGAGCTACGCCATCGATTGTACAGGGCAAATACGGATGCCTGTTGCCCTTCGTCCATGTCCTGAATATCGTCAACGATAATAAGCAGAGGGCATGCTGGAGCAGTTTCGGTAAGACCGAGCCCTGCGTTGTCGAATGACGACGGCGCGAATGAGCCGTTGGTGGCAATAGCCATCATGTCGTCGGCCGTCGAGGCGGTATTAAAGTAAATACTGTCAACCGCGCAGGCGAGCGCGCGCAGAAAATGGCTGCGACCTGATCCGGGAGGACCCCACAGATATAGGGCACGACCAGGCGCTAGCCCCCGCGCAGCATCAATTGCCGCTGCATTTGCCCCCACCACCATATTGTCAAAAGTGGGGTCAGAAGCAGGAATGATTTCAAGAAGTAACTGCTGACTCATCGACTCATCGTAAAATTAGTAAAATCACTTACAAAACCCCGCAATTGTCACATAACAACGGCTTTTTCCTATGACCCAATCACAAACTCCCCTGACTTATCGCGATGCTGGTGTCGATATTGATGCAGGCGACGCCCTTGTCGACCGTATCAAACCCCTGGCTGCACGCACCATGCGTGAGGGAGTCCTTGCCGGAATCGGCGGTTTTGGTGCGCTCTTCGAAGTCCCCAAACGCTACAAAGAGCCCGTGCTGGTGTCGGGTACCGACGGCGTGGGCACCAAACTCAAACTCGCCTTTGACTGGCAGCGCCACGATACCGTTGGTATTGATCTGGTCGCCATGAGTGTCAACGATATTCTGGTCCAAGGTGCCGAGCCTTTGTTTTTCCTTGATTATTTCGCATGCGGCAAGCTATCTGTCGATGTCGCGGCGCAGGTGGTCGGTGGCATTGCCAAGGGTTGTGAGTTGTCTGGTTGCGCACTGATCGGTGGCGAAACAGCAGAAATGCCTGGCATGTACCCCGACGGCGAATATGATCTGGCTGGTTTTGCCGTGGGCGCTGCCGAAAAATCCAAACTGATTGATGGCAAATCCATCGTTCCTGGTGACGTCGTGCTGGGCCTGGCTTCCAGTGGTGCCCATTCCAATGGCTACTCACTGTTGCGTAAGATCCTCCAGCGAGCCAACGCGCGCCCAGAGCAAGACTTCCATGGTCGCTCCCTTGGGGATGTGGTGATGGCGCCCACGCGGCTGTATGTCAAGCCTGTGCTGGCGATTCTGGCTGAGTTCGGTGCAGATATCAAAGGTCTTGCACATATCACCGGTGGTGGCTTGCTTGACAACGTGCCACGCATTTTGCAGCCTGGCCTGCAAGCGCACCTGCATCGTGATGGCTGGCAAATGCCACAACTTTTCCAGTGGCTGCAGCAGCAGGGCGGAGTCGCTGACACTGAAATGCATCGGGTCTTTAATTGCGGCATCGGCATGGTAGTTGTGGTCCCTGCAGCAAAAGCGCAGGCCATCATGGCTGCATTCACCGCATTGGGCGAGACGGTCTATCAGCTCGGTGATATCCGCGCGACTCAGGCTGATCAGCCACAAACCGTCGTCGTTTAACCCTTCAGGCCCTCGACCAGGCCGAGCACCTGCTCGAGCGCGTCTGGGGCCAGTGTGTCGACAATCAGTCTGTCAGGCAGGCT
>CANBUF010000007.1 GCA_947372575.1 Alcaligenaceae bacterium
GGCGATGACCTGCTCTGTCGCGGCATCACCCAGGATGTCGGGCAAGCGTTGTTGCGCAAAGGCGAGCAACTGGCTGGACACTGTGCGCATCGTCATCAGACTCACAAATCGCTGACTCAATTCATTCGCAAGCCATCGCTGGTAACCAAAGGTTTCGTGCATTCGCAACGCCTGACGAAAACGCCTTGGATATCGCAAGGCACGCGCAGCCAGGAGATCAAACCCTGACAAGCCACGCAGCCGCACTGCATCGTTGAGACGCTCAACTTTGGTAATCAGTTTTTCGGCAGTCGTGCGGTCAATCACCTGGTGTTTGAGAATTTCGAAATAAATTTCAAACTCCTTGCGCGACAAGATCAGCAACCCAAGTTCGATCCGTTCTTGCTCGGTAAAGGGCTCACGTTTCTGATCACCTGTACTAAGAATACTCGCGTCAAATATCGCATGCACACGCTGACGAATTTCGTCTGAAATCCCTTCAGTATCTGCTATCTCATCGGTATCCCTCTGCGCCATTGTGGAGGCCACCATCACAACCTGGTTGTGAAGTGCACGCCCCTTACGCGTGAGTTGATGCAACCCAAGCAGTCGTATTAAAGGCTGCAGAGTCAAACCGTTAATAAACAGTGTTGACAGTACGAAACCCGTAACGATAATTGCGATGAATTCACGCACATCCTCCGGCAGGCTACTGCGTTCTGTCACAGCAAGTGCCAAGGCGAGCGAAACAGCACCACGCAAACCTCCCCACCAGATCACTGTTTTAAATCGTCTGCCCACTCGCGCACCCACGCCAGCCATTGTCAGTAAGGGCACCAGCCCGAACACCACAACAGCGCGCGCAATCAGCGTACTCACAAACACCGCCGCAATCTGTACAGCGTGTATCCAGGAGATGTTTTGCATCATCTTTGGAATCAGCATTGCGGAAAATAAAAAAATCAGCGAATTTGCCCAAAATCCGAATTGATGCCAGGACTGGGAAAGGGTTTCGAGCGTGTCTGGCGACATCCTTGTGCGGCCCGAGGAACCAACGACAAGTCCCGCCGTCACGGTAGCCACGACGCCTGAGACATGCAGGTAATGTTCGGAAATGAAATAAGAAAGGTAGGCTACGGATACCGTCAACGAGACTTCTGCAACGGGCCAGCCCCGCAGCCATTTGAACGATAGGCATGCCAGCCAGCCAATCACGAACCCAGCCAGCCCCCCTCCTATAAATAAAACAAGAAAGCTACTTAGTACCGTACCAACCGACCAGATCCGCTCATGCGACAACACGCCCAGCAGCACTGCATACAGCGCAATGGCAGCAGCATCATTGAGCAGGCTTTCTCCTTCGACCAGTGTTAGCAATCTCTTCGGTGCTCCCACACCCCGAAAAATACCAACAACGGCAGCTGGATCTGTGGTCGCTACGATTGAACCCAGCAACAAACATGCAGCCAATCCCATTGTTGAGAGCTGCGCCAGTACCAGACCAACCAAAACGGTGCTGACGATCACGGCAACAATCGCCATCATCAATATAGGCCCCAGGTCGTCCATGAGCCGTCTGACATCCATCGAGAGTGCGGTCTCAAATAGCAATATGGGTAAAAAGATAATCAGGAATGTTTCAGACGAGACCTCAAAGGTACTGATGATCCCCAGAAAATCACCCAGTACGGGGGGTGCCCATTGATGAACGTGTGAGGCATAGGCAAGCAGGCAGCCACTGATCGCAAGAAAAACTGAATAGGGAAGCTTGGTGCGGCCAGCAAGTGGCGGCATAAAGCAAATCAGGGCAAGCAGGCCAGCCAGTCCAAATACAAATGAACCAATATCCATCTTTTATCACCAGTGAGCTGCAGATTCGACATCGGAATGGTTGTTATATCGTAGCCAAAAAAAAGCACCCTGACGGGTGCCGGCCTTAAAAAATCGTGGTGCTTCACGCTGCGAGCTTAAGTCGCATCTTTTTCATCGCAGCCACTTCAATCTGGCGAATGCGTTCAGCGGAGACACCAAACTCTTTTGCCAAGTCATGCAACGTTGCACCGCCATCATCCTGCAGCCAGCGCGCCTCAACGATCCGGCGTGAGCGTGGGTCCAGCATCTCCAGCGCCTGATTCAGGCCTTCGCCCTGCATATCATCTACAGCACGACGCTCCAGCACCCGGGTTGGATCTGACATACCATCGTCTGAAAGATAGGCGATTGGTGCGAATGCATCCTCGTCATCGTTCTGATTTTCGAGAGACATCTCGCGCCCCGACATCCGAACTTCCATTTCACGCACGTCCTCAGGGCGCACGTTTAATGAGGTGGCAATCTCTGCAATCTTTTCTGGATCCAGCGTCTGCCCATCCGGGCGCATACTGCGCAAGTTGAAAAACAACTTTCGCTGCGCTTTGGTCGTGGCCACTTTCACCATGCGCCAATTACGAACAATATATTCATGAATTTCGGCCTTGATCCAGTGCACGGCAAACGACACCAGGCGCACACCGCGCTCAGGATCAAATCGTTTGACGGCCTTCATCAGGCCAACGTTGCCTTCCTGAATCAGGTCAGCATGTGGCAAGCCGTATCCTAGATACTGTCGCGCAACAGAGACAACCAGTCTCAAATGCGACAGAACGAGTTCGCGCGCAGCATCGATGTCTTCCTGGTCACGCAAACGGCGTGCAAGGGCCGACTCCTGCTCCTGTGAAAGCACGGGCAGACGGTTAACAGTCCCAATATAGGCCTCAATCGTACCCAGAGCACCCGGGTTCGAGATCGCCATTGCGAGTTGATTTGGTTTTAAAGTCAAAGCAGTTGAACTTGTCATAATAATGTTGCTCCTAGACTGAGGTGCAAGCTGTGATTTAATCTTAGCACTCTTGCTCATCGAGTGCTAATCAGACTGATATTTGTCCTTTTAGTTCCGCAAATCTCTTAGCAGTGTTAATCTCATTGTGCTCGCCGCGCGCGGCAAGTTCGCCGCACTGCGCCACCCTGGATTCGGGTATGTCCGATTTAGTCAAGTTTCTCTCAAAAATCCTGCTGGCCTGTCTGCTTGTCATCCTTGTTGGATGGGCAACGTATATCGGCGTGCGCTATTACCATGCCGAACAGGTTGCCTATCGCTGGATTTCAGGCCTGGCGGCTAAACAGGCGCAATGGGAAAGCAAAATTACTGCAGCAGGCGGCAATACTTTGACAGGCTATGCCGCACCTGACACACCCATCACGGTTGCCGGAATTGAGGGTAATTTTTCTGGGCTCACCTACGATCCGTTGCAAAAACGACTCTGGGCCGTCCTGAACAAGCCCGCCACACTGGTTGCACTGTCCACAGATGGCGAATTACTGGCGACATACCCTCTTAAAGGCATTTCCGACGTAAATGGCATTGCCTGGGTAGGTGGTAACAGAATTGCCATGGTCAATGGAAAGCGCAACCGGGTGGTCATAACAGAAATACCTGCAACACCGCAGCCACTTGATGTCACACGCGCTTTTTCACTGATCCTGCGCTTTGGTGAAAACGAAGACAGTAATTTTGGGTTTGATGGTCTTGGCTACGATCTGAAGCGTGACCGCCTTTACATCGCAAAAGAACACAGCCCACGCGCGCTCTACCGTGTCAGCGGTCTGAATAACCTTCAATCGCCTGAGTCTCGCGGTCTACGCATCGAAAACTTCAGCTATTGGCTCGACGACATTCCTTTTGCCACCGACCTCTCTTCTGTTGAGGTCGATTCAGCCTCCGGACGTGTTTTTTTGCTGAGCGAAGAATCACAGATGATTGTCCAGCTGGATGGCGATAGCGGCGAAGGTCGTGGCATGCTCTCGCTTTCGCCCAAGGGCGGCAAACCCATGCCCAGGCCAGAGGGCATCGCAACCGATGATATGGGCAACATCTATATCGTTAGCGAACCCAATTTGTTCTACCGCCTGCGCAAGCCCTGATTACAGGACTGGTCTTGCAATATGGCCCGCCTGCCCAGACTCTACGCACCCGGTTTCCCCCAGCTGGTGTATGCGGAACTCGCGATTGCGCCTGATCCGAGCGATCCTGAAGTATCCCATCTTTTATATCTGGATCTGATCCGCTGGATTGGGGAGTCTGCCTCTCGAGAGGGCGTCGCGATCCACGGCTGGGCGCTGACGCCGCGCTCCATTGTCCTGCTCGCCACGCCCAATGATGGGCAAGGCATTCCCAAACTGATCCAGTCCCTCGGTCGACATCTTGCCACCCGCCTGAAAGCCGGCTCCGTATTTGCCGGCCGTTACCGCTCGACAATCGTCGAGCCTGGGCACTGGCTACTACCTGCGTTGCGGTGGCTTGAACGTGAACCTGTCCGCGCAGGTCTGGCTACCGACCCAGAGCTCTGGCCATGGTCCTCTGCCGCGAATCATGCCGGTTCTCCTGGCGTCGCACCGACATGGCTTGCCCAACACGTGGACTACTGGGCCTGCGGCAATACGCCGTTTGATCGACAAGCTATTTACCGCAAACAGCTCCAGGAAGGCAATCCTCCTGGGGTTGATCAAAAAATCGAGAAGAGTTTACGCGGTCAGTGGGCGCTGGGACGAGAATCGTTTCTAGTTGAACTTGCCCCTGTTGCCAGTCGCAAAATCGTGCCAAGTCCTCGCGGACGCCCTAAAAAAGCACCACACTAATGCATCGGGTTGCGTCCCCATTTAATTTCGCACCAAGTTGAAGCTGTCATTAAATAGGGACGCACCCTATTTTATTTTCTTGCGCTCTAGCATTTTCACGGGTATTGTTTTGTCCTCGCACTGCAACATAGCCCGCGGTGTTTTCGGAGCACGACATGTCAACCCATCCTTTGAATTTCTTCCCCACTCAGACGCGTACCAAGCCTGCTGTGCCTGCCGTGGGTCTTCCTGCAGCACAAGGCCTGTATTCGCCAGCGAATGAGCATGACGCCTGTGGTGTCGGCTTTGTAGCGCACATCAAAGGCAATAAAAGCCACTCTATCGTTGAGCAGGGTCTGAAGATTCTTGAAAATCTCGACCATCGCGGTGCCGTCGGCGCAGATAAACTCATGGGCGATGGCGCCGGAATCCTGATCCAGATTCCTGATGCGTTTTATCGTGCCGATATGGCCAAACAGCATGTCACGCTCCCCGCTCCGGGTGAATACGGCGTGGCCATGGTTTTTCTGCCTAAGGAAATTGCCTCGCGACTGGCCTGTGAACAGGAACTCGAACGCGCGGTGCGTGCCGAAGGCCAGGTTGTTCTGGGCTGGCGCGACGTGCCTGTTGATACCGAGATGCCGATGTCTCCCGCAGTCCGCGCATGCGAACCTGTGATTCGTCAATTGTTCATCGGCCGTGGTGCGGATGTGATGGTGCCCGACGCGCTTGAACGTAAACTTTACGTCATTCGCAAAGCGGCTAGCCATGCCATTACCGCGATGGGCCTTGCGCACGGTAAAGAGTATTTTGTACCTTCTGCTTCCGTACGCACGGTCGTCTACAAAGGCTTATTGCTCGCAAACCAGGTTGGGGCCTATTATAAGGATCTTGCTGACCCACTGACTGTCTCCGCCGTCGCGCTGGTGCACCAGCGGTTTTCAACCAACACCTTCCCTGCCTGGCCGCTTGCCCACCCCTATCGCATGATTGCCCATAACGGCGAAATCAATACCGTCAAGGGCAACTTTAACTGGCTGCGGGCCCGCGAAGGCAAAATGCAATCCGCCGTACTCGGCGAAGATCTGCAAAAACTCTACCCAATTGTCTACGAAGGACAATCGGATACGGCGACGTTTGACAACTGCCTCGAACTGCTGGTGATGTCTGGCTATTCATTGGCACATGCCATGATGATGATGATCCCAGAAGCCTGGGAACAGCATACCCACATGGATGAGAGCCGCCGCGCATTTTACGAATATCATGCCGCGATGATGGAGCCCTGGGATGGTCCTGCGGCCGTTGCCTTTACTGACGGACGACAGATCGGCGCGACGCTTGATCGTAATGGTTTGCGTCCTGCCCGCTATCTGATCACCGACGATGACATGGTGATCATGGCCTCCGAAGCAGGCACCCTACCCATCCCTGAAAATCGTATTGTCAAAAAATGGCGCCTGCAGCCAGGCAAGATGTTCCTGATTGACCTCGAACAAGGTCGCATCATCGACGACACAGAAATCAAATCGCAACTGGCTAACTCACGCCCGTACCGTCAATGGATTGACCGCTTGCGCGTCAAACTTGACTCACTGCCTGTTCCTATCGACGCAGCACAGCACGCACTCAAGCCTGCTGCAACCCTGCTTGATCGCCAGCAAGCGTTCGGCTGGACACAGGAAGATTACAAATTCGTGCTCGAAGTCATGGCAAAAAGCGGCGAAGAAGCGATTGGCTCCATGGGCAATGACGCACCGCTTGCCATTCTTTCTGACAAGTCAAAGCCGTTCTACAACTACTTCCGTCAGCTGTTTGCGCAGGTCACCAATCCGCCAATCGATCCGATTCGCGAACAGATGGTGATGTCATTGGTTTCCTTCATCGGACCAAAGCCAAACCTGCTTGACATCAACAACGTCAATCCGCCTCTGCGCCTTGAAATCACGCAACCGGTACTTGACTCCGAAGAAATGGATCGCCTGCGTGGCATTGCGCAGATCACGGGCGATAAGTTCCGTAGCTTTGCGCTCGACATCACCTACCCTGTCGCCTGGGGGCCAGATGGTATCGAAGCAAGACTGGCTGCACTGTGTGCAAAGGCTGTCGATGCGGTGCATAGTGGGTTCAACGTACTGATCCTGACCGATCGCAACGTAGACAGCGAGCGTGTCGCTATTCCTGCTCTGCTTGCAACGTCTGCCGTGCATCAGCATCTGATTCGTGAAGGCCTGCGTACCAACACAGGTCTGGTCGTCGAGACAGGCTCTGCACGCGAAGTCCATCACTTCGCATTGCTGGGTGGTTACGGCGCCGAAGCCATCCATCCGTTCCTCGCGATTGAAAGCCTCGCTGCGATGACTGATCAGCCAGAAAAAGCGGTCAAAAACTATATCAAGGCAATTGGCAAAGGCTTGAATAAAGTCATGTCAAAAATGGGGATTTCAACCTATATGTCTTACTGTGGTGCCCAGATTTTTGAAGCCGTCGGTTTGCGTTCATCACTGGTCAACAAATACTTCTCCGGTACTTCAAGCACCATAGAAGGTATCGGTATTTTTGAAGTGGCCGAAGAAGCTTTACGTACCCATCACGCTGCATTCAGTAGCGATCCGATCCTCGCCAACGCACTCGAAACCGGCGGCGAATACGCTTACCGGGTACGTGGTGAAGACCACATGTGGACGCCAGATTCGATCGCAAAATTGCAACATGCGACGCGTGCAAACAACTACCGCACGTATAAAGAATACGCTCAGCTCATCAACGACCAAAGCCGTCGACACCTGACATTGCGCGGTCTGTTCGAGTTCAAACTGGATCCAGCACGTGCGATTGCTCTGGATGAAGTCGAACCTGCAAAAGAAATTGTTAAACGTTTTGCAACGGGTGCGATGTCTCTGGGATCGATTTCAACCGAAGCACACTCCGTATTGGCAGTTGCCATGAACAGGATCGGTGGTAAATCCAACACCGGCGAAGGCGGCGAAGATCAGCTGCGCTATCGCAACGAACTGCGCACAGGTAAAAGCGGCATCCTCAAAGGCGCCACACTCGCCTCCGAGCTTGGTGCGGATGTAATTGTGGCCGACGTTCCCTTGCTGGCAGGCGACTCCATGCGTTCAAAAATCAAACAGGTCGCCTCAGGCCGGTTTGGTGTCAGCGCAGAGTACCTGTCAAGTGCAGACCAGATCCAGATCAAAATGGCGCAGGGCGCCAAGCCTGGTGAAGGCGGGCAACTACCTGGGCACAAAGTTTCTGACTACATCGCCAAGCTGCGTTGTTCAGTACCTGGCGTCGGGTTGATTTCTCCTCCACCGCATCACGACATTTATTCAATCGAAGATCTGGCGCAGTTGATCCATGATCTAAAAAACGTCAATGATCGCGCATCGATTTCAGTCAAACTTGTTTCCGAACTGGGTGTGGGTACCGTGGCTGCAGGCGTAGCAAAAGCCAAAGCCGATCACGTCACGATCTCTGGTCATGATGGCGGCACGGGCGCCTCACCGATCTCTTCGATCAAGCATGCCGGTACTCCCTGGGAGCTCGGCCTGGCCGAAACCCAGCAAACACTGGTACTCAACCAGTTGCGCAGCCGCATCCGTGTGCAGGCGGATGGCCAGATGAAAACCGGCCGCGACGTTGTGATCGGTGCGTTGCTGGGTGCGGATGAGTTTGGTTTTGCAACAGCGCCGCTGGTCGTTGAAGGCTGCATCATGATGCGCAAATGCCATCTCAACACCTGTCCAGTTGGCGTAGCCACACAGGATCCCGTTTTGCGCCAGAAGTTCCAGGGCAAGCCAGAACACGTTGTGAACTACTTCTTCTTTGTCGCCGAAGAAGTCCGTGAAATCATGGCACAGTTGGGTATCCGTTCGTTTGATGAGCTGGTGGGTCGTGTCGACCTGATCGATACCCGTGCAGGGATCGAACATTGGAAAGCAGAGGGTCTGGACTTTAGTCGCGTGTTCTACCAGCCTGCGATTGAAGGTCCACGCCGTCAGATCGAGACGCAGGATCACGGACTCGAAGCCGCGCTGGATCACCAGCTGATTGCGCAAAGTCTGCCTGCCATTGAACGTGGTGAAAAAGTTTCGTTCATCACCCCTGTGCGTAACCGTAACCGTACGATCGGCACCATGCTGTCAGGCCGCGTGGCATCCAAGTACGGCGATCAAGGCTTACCCGACGATACGATTCATATCCAGTGCAACGGCACAGCAGGACAGAGTTTTGGTGCGTTCCTTGTGCATGGCATCACGCTCGACCTGGTCGGCGAGGGTAATGACTATGTCGGCAAAGGCTTATCGGGCGGTCGCATTATCGTACGCTCACCCAATGACTTCCGCGGTTTTGGACCGGATCACATCATCGTAGGTAACACGGTACTGTATGGTGCAACCGCGGGCGAGGCGTATTTCAATGGCGTCGCTGGTGAGCGTTTTGCTGTGCGCAACTCAGGCGCAGCAACAGTGGTCGAAGGCACCGGTGATCATGGGTGCGAATACATGACTGGCGGCACCGTTGTTGTGCTGGGCCAGACAGGCCGGAACTTTGCTGCGGGTATGTCCGGCGGCGTGGCTTATGTCTGGGATCCTGAGCACACCTTCAGCGAACGCTGCAATATGACAATGGTAGCCATCGAGCCGGTGTTGTCGAGCGCAGTACAAATGAAAGAACAGGGCATCGATATCTGGCATAGCCAGGGTCGCGGTGGCGAGCGTGAAACAGATGAAGCGATCTTGCGTCGCCTCGTTGAGAATCATTTCCGCTTCACCGGAAGCTTCTGCGCACGCGACATGGTCAGTGACTGGGAAAGTGCGCGCAGCAAATTTGTGAAAGTAATGCCTGTCGACTATAAGCGCGCGCTCGGCGAAATGTGGCGCGCCGCCAACCCACAGCCCAAGGCTGCATAAGGAATTATCATGGGAAAAATTACTGGTTTTCTCGAACTCGAGCGCCTCCAAGAGGGTGCAGAAGCTCCCAAAAATCGCCTGAAGCACTGGCGTGAATTTGTCCTGCACCTGACCGATGAACAAGCCGGTAAACAGGCTGCGCGCTGCATGGACTGCGGCATCCCCTTTTGCAATACAGGATGCCCCGTCAACAATGTGATCCCTGACTGGAATGATCTGGTTTACAACCAGAACTGGCGTGGTGCGCTTGATGTCCTGCACTCGACAAATAATTTCCCCGAATTCACTGGTCGGATCTGCCCCGCGCCTTGCGAGGCAGCCTGTACCCTGAACATCAACGACGATGCAGTGGGAATTAAATCAATCGAGCACGCGATCATTGACAAGGGCTGGTCAGAAGGCTGGGTCACCCCTCAGCCCGCAGCAGCTAAAACAGGCAAGAAAGTTGCAGTCATAGGATCAGGGCCTGCAGGGCTCGCATGTGCTCAGCAACTCGGTCGCGCAGGCCATGACGTCACCGTATTCGAAAAGAATGACCGGGTCGGCGGCTTGCTGCGTTATGGCATTCCTGACTTCAAACTTGAAAAGTCACTCATTGACGCACGCATCAAGCAAATGCAAGCCGAAGGTGTTACCTTCAAGACATCCCATTATGTCGGCGCTAGCACCGACGAATGGGCTGCTGGCCTGACCGTCAAAACACCCGAGGCGTTACAAAAAGAGTTCGATGCAATCGTGCTGACTGGCGGCTGCGAGACACCACGCGACCTACCTGTCACCGGTCGTGAACTTGACGGCGTGATGTATGCAATGGATTTTCTGCGCCCTCAGAATAAAGTCGTTGCTGGCGACAAGATTCCTGAACAAGTGCTGGCTAAAGGCAAGCACGTCGTGGTCATTGGCGGCGGCGATACAGGTTCGGATTGCGTGGGCACGAGCAACCGCCATGGCGCAATCGCCGTGACGCAGATCGAGCTGATGCCCCGCCCTCCTGAGAGCGA
Organism: Alcaligenaceae bacterium; assembly: GCA_947372575.1. The sequence goes on from CANBUF010000007.1 coordinate 10,553, forward strand.
GAACAAGGCGATGACCTGGCCCTATTGGCCAGCCAAGCTGCGGACCTCTTCTTCTCACGAAGAAGGTGCCGATCGTGACTGGGCCATTACGACAAAAGCCATTGAAGGCAAAAATGGCAAAGTTGAAAAGCTCGTCGCCGCTCACGTTGAGTGGATCAAAGACGAAGCGACCGGTCAGATGAAGATGCAGGAAATCAAAGGCTCTGAATTTGACATCAAAGCCGACCTGATACTACTGGCGATGGGATTTGTCGCACCCGTCAACAATGTTCTCAAGGCATTCGGTGTCGAACAGGACCCTCGTGGTAACGTTCGTGCGAATACGGATGACTACCGAAGCAACATCAGCAAAGTGTTTGCTGCAGGCGATATGCGACGCGGTCAGTCGTTAGTTGTCTGGGCGATCCGCGAAGGACGTCAGTGTGCACGTTCGGTCGATGAGTTCCTGATGGGTTCTACCGTACTGCCACGTTAATCGTAGAATCTGAGGAGAATGTCGCATGAAATTATTGCATCAACTATTCAACGCCAGCCTGATTGCAACGCTTGCGGCATTCCCTCTGTTGCAAGCACATGCGCAGACCACACCAGAATGGCCCACCAAGAGCATTACCCTGATTGCAACGTATGCAGCTGGGGGGTCGGCCGATACCAGAATGCGGTTACTGGCGCGCAAGCTCACAGACAAACTGGGACAGTCCGTCATTGTTGAAAACAAAGGCGGTGCGGGCGGCGTCATTGGTACGGCAGCGATTGCCAAGGCAGCGCCAGATGGCTACACCATTGGCTCAGGTAATCTCGCGCCACTTGCGGTCAATCAGTTTTTAATGAAAAAACTGCCTTATGACCCTGCCCAGGACATCGCACCCATCATCCTGATCGAAAAAAGTCCGCTGGTCCTGAGCGTATCCAATAGCATGCCCGTCAAGACTCTGGGCGAGCTGATTGCACTGGCAAAAAAAGAACCTGGCAAGCTGACCTTTGGTTCTTCTGGTGTGGGAGGCGCACACCACCTTTCTGGTGAAATGTTTAGCGAAATAGCAGGCGTCAGCCTCGTGCATGTCCCTTACAAGGGTGGCTCTCCCGCCTCAACAGACCTGATGGCCGGTCATCTGAATATGATGTTTGAAATGGGTTATTCCGCCATGCCCTCGATTCAGGCAGGCAAAATCCGACCACTCGCGGTGACGTCCACCAAACGCCTGGCTCTTTTACCTGATGTGCCCACGATGGCAGAGTCAGGAGTGCCTGACTTCGAGTCCTATAACTGGCAAGGCATCATTGCGCCAGCAGGCACACCCGAACCGGTCATCGCCAAACTCAACAAAGTTCTCAACGAAATCCTACAAGATCCTGATGTGCTCAAGGCGATTGCAGATACCGCCAGTCAGCCAATCGGCGGGACTCCCGCGGAATTCGGACAGTTTATTTTGGCTGAACGCGCCAAATGGGCAAAAGTCATCAAGTCTGCCGGCATTCAGCCCGAATAATCCCCACTTTCGTGGTCAGGGCTTTTTGTCACTCACGTGACCAGAGCTTTTGCTTCAGATGCTACGAATCAGTATCCATACGGGTTAGCGCTACAATAGGCGGCTTGGGCGGCCATGGGTCGCCTATTTCCTTTTGCTTTTTATTTATCCCCTTGGTTCACCATGCTTGCGCCCCCTTTACACCCCAGTGATGCGGTATTACGTCTTCAGGACGTAACGCTTGCCTATGCGAACTTCACTGTCTTAAGCAATATTTCTCTGGAAGTATTGCCAGGGCAGGTGGTTGCGATCATGGGTGGCTCGGGATCGGGTAAGACCACGCTCCTGCGGGCAGCGACCGGGCAGCTCCCGGCAGCCTCTGGCAAAGTAGAGGTGTTCGGTCAAGCACTGGCGCAAACAAGCAAAGAAGAACTACAGTCCTTACGCAAGCGCATGGGAGTATTGTTCCAGCAAGGTGCGTTGTTTACCGACCTCAACGTCTTTGAAAATGTGGCGTTTCCGTTGCGTGAACATTTGCAGCTACGTCCGGCAAAAATTCTCGAACGCGTACTGGATAAACTCAATGCGGTCGGCTTGCGTGCGGCAGCACACCTTTCTGTGGCGCAGATTTCAGGTGGCATGTCACGTCGCGTGGCGCTCGCCCGGGCAGTTGTCATGGAGCCTGAACTGGTTTTCTATGATGAGCCCTTCGCAGGTCTCGACCCTATTTCACTGGGCATTACTGCCCGCCTGATTCGCAATCTCTCGGACCGACTGGGCTGTGCCTCGGTTGTGATCACTCACGACATTGCAGAGTCCTTTGCCATCGCGGATCAGGTGTACCTAGTCGGTCAGGGCGAGCTCAAAGCGCACGGATCACCCGCCACGCTTGGTACATCGACGGACCCCTACGTTCAACAGTTTCTTCAAGGCCAGGCCGATGGCCCCGTACCTTTTGATTATCCCGTCACGCCTGCCTTCCAGGCGTGGCTGAATTCGCAACGGGGGCGCATATGAGCAAACCCAATGGACGTATCCAGGGTCTCGGGCGAAGTATTCGTGTAAATATCACTGGCCTTGGTTTTTTTACCCGATTTTTTTTAACCTTGCTCAAACGTAGCAGCATCGTTTTCAAGCGCCCTGGACTCGTTTCGCAGCAAATCCACTTTATTGGCAATTATTCCTTACTGATCATTGCCGTTTCTGGATTGTTTGTCGGCTTTGTGCTTGGGTTGCAAGGCTACTACACGCTCAATCGTTACGGCTCTGAACAAGCACTGGGTTTGCTTGTGGCGCTTTCGCTCACGCGCGAGCTTGGGCCCGTTATCACTGCCCTGCTCTTTGCAGGACGAGCCGGTACCTCGCTCACCGCAGAAATCGGACTGATGAAGGCTGGCGAACAACTGTCCGCGATGGAAGTCATGGCAGTGGATCCGATCCGGCGCGTGCTCGTTCCACGCTTCTGGGGAGGCGTGATCGCCATGCCGATTCTGGCGGCCGTCTTTTCGATGGTGGGGATTCTGGGTGGCTGGATGGTAGGTGTGCTGCTGATCGGCATCGACACTGGCGCCTTTTGGTCACAGATGCAAAGTGGTGTCGATGTCTGGAAGGATATCGCCAACGGCGTCATTAAAAGCTTTATCTTTGGCATTGCTGTTACGTTGATCGCCCTGTACGAAGGCTGGCAGGCTCGTCCTACACCCGAGGGTGTCTCACACGCGACAACCCGAACCGTGGTGACCAGCTCTCTGGCAGTCCTTGGGCTTGATTTTCTACTGACTGCACTGATGTTCAGCAACTGATTCTGGAGCGACTACATGTCGAATGAAAAAAATGATTGGTGGGTGGGGCTTTTTGTACTGCTTGGAGCAGTGGCTTTGGCCTTCCTTGCTCTGCGTGCTGGTAATTTGAGTACATTTTCCTTTGCACCAACGTATAAGCTCTCAGCTAAATTCGACAATATTGGTGGGCTCAAAGTCCGTGCCCCGGTCAAAAGCGCGGGAGTTGTCGTAGGACGTGTCTCAGATATCAGCCTGGATGGCAAAACCTATCAGGCTATTGTGACGCTGCAAATGGAAAAAAACTTTGTCTTCCCGACCGACTCTTCGGCCAAAATACTGACCTCCGGATTGCTCGGGGAGCAGTATATTGGCATTGAGCCTGGAGGCGAAGATGTGAACCTCGAAAACGGTAATACGATCCATATGACACAGAGCGCGATCGTGCTTGAAAGCTTGATCAGCCACTTCCTGTATGGAACAGCCGAAAAACAGGGTACCCCTGCGTCGGGATCTCCTTCGGCACCCGCTGCTTCAGGATCTGCTGCAGGACCCGCTGCCACAGCAGCGTCTGCTCCTGAGTCTGTATCAGTCACAAAATCCGATTCTGCCGAGGCTCCAGCCCATCCGTCAGACAATGCACAAGTCGCACCTGCTCTTGCACCGTCCCAAAGCACCACGCCCGAAACTCCTGTCGTTATACCTGCAGCTAAACCATAGGTCACGGTCACCATGCCTGTCTCCAAGCTTCGAACGCTCTTCAGTGCCATCGCGTTGCTCACGCTCATGGGGTGCGCCACACAGAAGGTCGGCCCGCCAAATCCTGCAGACCCTTGGGAGGCGTCCAATCGAGCCGTATACGAGTTCAACGACTCCATTGACAAAGCGTTTCTAAAACCAGTCGCCGAGGCCTATGCGTTTATCACTCCCCAGCCCGTGCGGACCTGTATCAATAATATTTTTCTGAATATTGGCGAAATCTGGTCGTTTGTGAATAGTTCGCTTCAGGGGCGGCATGAGGACGCCATCAATACCATGGGTCGCTTTTTGCTGAACACGACGATGGGGATTGGCGGCTGTTTTGATATTGCCAGCACGACGGGTGCCAAGAGGATTCCTAACGATTTTGGCGTCACGCTCGGCGTCTGGGGAATCAGTTCAGGTCCGTATATGGTCTTGCCGATTCTTGGCTCCACCACACTCAGAGACGGTACCGGCAAAGTTGCAGATCTGTACGTCAATCAGGTCGAATATGGTCAGGCTGTACAAAATATCAATTTACGTAATTCGATTTATGGTTTTGAAGTGGTTGAGCGGCGCGAAGCCTTGCTGACCGTCACCGATACCGTTGATCGAACCGCGCTAGACTCCTACAGTTTTATTCGTGATGCATATTTGCAGCGACGCAATGCGCAAGTGCGCGGCGCCAATGCTGAAGCAGAAAAACTGCCCGACTATGAAAACTTTGCCGATGTACCTGCCGATGATCAGGCACTTGGCATCGTTCCTAAAAAATAAACTGGTCTCTTGCTCATGATGACTTTATTTCGACTTATTAAATTTCCTGCACTCACGCTGCTCATCAGTTGCCTGTTTGGTCAGGTGTCTGCTGCCCAGACACCACCCGATCCAAACAGCGCACCCAATATATTTGTGCAGCAGGTGGCCGACCAGTCGATTGACGCACTTAAAAAGGACAGCGCGGTGCGCGCTGGGGATACCGCACGGATCAACCAGATCGTTGACGAAGTGCTACTGCCTTATGTGAATTTTGAAAAAACCACACGTCTTGCTGCCGGCAGATACTGGAAACAGGCGACACCTGAACAGCAAGCAGCTCTTGTCAAAGCGTTCCGTGCCACGCTTGGCCGGACATATAGCGGAGCCATGACAAAAATTGATGACAATACCTCGTTAAAGACATTGCCATTCAGGGGTGATGCGGATGCCTCGGATGTGGTGGTGCGCGCGCAAGTCACGCAGAGCTCCAATACGCAGCCTATCCAGCTCGACTATCGTCTCGAAAAGACGCCACAAGGCTGGAAAATTTACGATATCAATGTTGAAAATGTCTGGTTGATTGAAAATTATCGCAATCAGTTTTCACAACAAATCGGCCAGAATGGCATCGATGGTCTGATTTCTGCACTCAATCAGCGTAACCAAAAATAAAAACCCTGCGCGCATGCGTAGCCAATAGCGCCTCATCTCTGTAAAGCATCTCGCCCGTCATGACTGCTGTTTCT
>CANBUF010000008.1 GCA_947372575.1 Alcaligenaceae bacterium
CGAACGGCGCAGATGTATCCGCCCAGGTGCTGCAGCTGAAAGATAAAAAACCGGATGCCGTGATTTTTATTTCATATACGTCCGATGCCATCCTGTACTTGAAAACGTTCAAAAGCCTGGACTACAAACCTAAAATTGTGATTGGTGACAATTCGGGGTTTTCAGATCCTGCTTTTATCAAAGCCGTGCACGAGCTTGCTCAGGGCGCCTTTAATCGCAGCGCCTGGACGGTTGGGCCCAAAGATTCAGTGTCCTGGCGTATTAACGAAATGTATAAAGCCAAGACCGGGCAGGATATGGACGATACGTCGGGTCGCGACATGCAAGCCTTCTGGGTATTGGCGGATGCTATTAATCGCGCTGGTTCAACGAAACCCGATGCCGTGCAAGCCGCTTTGCAAAAGACAGACTTGAAAGCGGATCAGCTCATGATGGGCTACAAAGGGGTGAAGTTCGATCAGACCGGTCAAAATATCCTCGCCTCTGCCTACATGATTCAGCTTGTCGGGGATAAGTACATCCCGGTATGGCCTGAGAGTGCTGCACAAACCAAGCTGACCTACCCGTTCAAAGGTTGGAATTAAGCGTTCTGATTTTCAGGCGCTCGACTTTCTTACACCTTTAACGGGACTCTTCTCGCAATGGTTCTTCTTCAAGTCATCGTCGCAGGCCTGCTGATCGGGTCTGTGTACGCACTGTTTTCGTCTGGACTGACACTGGTCTGGGGCATGATGAATGTGATCAATTTCGCCCATGGCGAGTTTGTCATGCTCGGCATGTACGTGAGCTTCTGGACCTTCAGTCTGCTGCATTTCGGTGTGGCAAGTTTTAGTCTGGCGGCTGCGGTGATGCTGTTCATTCTGGGTATTCTGGTCTATTTGTCCTTGATCAGACATGTCATGCGTGGCCCCATGCTTGCGCAAATTCTATCGACCTTTGGTCTGTTGCTGGTTTTACGCTATTCAGCATTCTGGGCCTTTGGTTCGACTTTTGTCAGTCTGCCTGAGAACATCCTTGGCCCCAGCCTGAACATTGGCGGGATATTGTTGAGTGCGCCCAAGGTGGTTGCAGGCCTCGCCGCGCTGGCTATCACCATCGGTATGCACCTGTTACTGACGCGCACGATGCTTGGTAGTCAAATCCTCGCTGTCGCCGAAAATCGCAACGCGGCCATGTTGATGGGCATCAAGCCTGATCGCATGCAGGCGATTGCCTGGGGCTTGTCGGGTGCGAGTGCCGGGGTTGCGGGGGCTTTGATTGCCACCTTTTTTCCGATCTCTGCGACGATGGGTGAGTCGCTGGGGCTGATTGCCTTTGTCGTGGTGACGTTCGGCGGGTTTGGCAGTGTGCCGGGTGCCATGATTGCGGGGCTGATCATTGGCCTGATCGAGTCGCTTTCTGCTTTCTATTTCGGGCCTGTATATCAGGACGTCTTTGTTTACGCACTATTTGTGCTCGTCTTGTGGGTTCGTCCTCACGGGCTAATGGGGAAAGCGTGATGAAACGTACTGGATGGATTGCGCTTGCCTTGCTGTTGATGCTCTTTCCGCTGAGCTTTGATAACCCGTATTACGAACAGCTGGGTTCTCTTGTGCTGCTTGCCGCAATTTCGGCCTCGGCCTGGAATCTGATCGGCGGCTATGCAGGACAGGTATCTGTGGGCAATGCGATTTTTTTTGGCGCCGGTGCCTACATGCCACTGCTTTTTTACAAACTCTGGGAAGTCAGTCCGCTTTTTGGATTTCCCGCCGGTATTGTCATCAGTATAGTGATTGCGGTGATCATTGGTATTCCAACGTTCAGGCTAAGCGGTCATTATTTCAGCATGGCGACCATTGCGGTGGCCGAACTGATTCGCATCGTGGTGGGCAACTGGGATTTTCTGGGTGCCTCGATTGGCCTGACCGGTCCGGCAGTTCCCCGTGACTGGTCCGATCTGATTTTTCGCAGTTCGATTCCCTACTACTACATGTTCCTCTCAGTACTGGTTTTGTTGCTATTTATTACCTATTGCATCGAACGCAGTCGCTTTGGCTATTATTTGCGTGCGATACGTTCGGGTGAGCGCGCAGCACGCAGCCTGGGTGTGCCGGTCAGTCGGTGCAAGCTTTATATCTTCATGCTCAGTGCTACGTTTACCTCGCTTGCGGGTTCACTCTATGTCGTCAAGTTTGGTTTTGTTGATCCTGCCAGTGGCTTTGGTATTCTGGTGTCGGTCAATATGGTGATCATCGCAGCTTTTGGGGGCGCGGGACGTCTGCTCGGACCTTTGCTAGGCGCGGTCATTCTGATCCCGCTACAGTCCGAGGCGAACTCGTTTTTCGGTGGTGGCGGAACTGGGCTCACCTACATTATTTACGGCGCGATCATCATGCTGATTGCGCGCTACGAACCTGGTGGCCTGCTCGAAATGTGGGATCGATTCCAGGAGCGTCGCATGACACGCCGTCACCTTTCACAGTCCGGGGCGGCCAAAGCCACTGCGACACCTTCGGCAGATTCTCATGTTGCTTAAAGCAGAAAATGTCACGATGCAGTTTGGTGGTTTTCGTGCCGTCTCGGGTGCCTCGATCTCGATCGAACAGGGCGAAATCATCGGGCTGATTGGTCCGAACGGTGCCGGAAAATCTACTTTCTTTAATTGCCTTGTGGGTGACTTGCGTCCGACGCAAGGAAGCGTCTGGTTTGATGGTCACGATGTCACCGCAGCCTCGCCCGAGCAGCACGCCAGGCTCGGCATAGGACGAACGTTTCAGCTACCGGCAACATTCGAAGAACTGTCCATTTTAGAAAATGTCATGGTGGGTGCTTTTTTACGCCACCCACGGGTCAAGGATGCTCTGGATGCAGCGCATCGCGTGCTGGAATTGACCGGACTGTCAGAACTTGCACAGCAAAAAGCCAAATCGCTTGGCACTCCAGGACGCAAACGTCTCGAAATCGCCCGGGTGCTTGCGACAGAACCCAAGCTCATGCTGCTCGATGAAGCACTCGCGGGCTTGACACCAGTTGAAGTGCAAAAGGCGATTGAGCTGGTTCGCAAGATTCATCAGTCAGGCGTGACGCTTGTGATTGTGGAACACATCATGGAGGTGATTCTTTCGTTGACTGATCGTGTGTTAGTTTTTAATCAGGGTCAGGTCATCGCGAGCGGTAAACCCTCCGATGTGGTCAATGATCCGGCCGTGGTGCAAGCCTACCTTGGACGTTCCCTATCCCGTCAGAAAGGGCGTGCAGCATGAGTATTGCTTCAAAGCACCTGTTAGTCGAGCATCTCGAAGTGCACTATGGCGATCTGGTCGGGATCTCGGATGTCTCGATCGAAGTCAAAAAGGGTTCTATTGTTGCGTTGCTCGGATCCAATGGCGCTGGCAAGACCACGACTTTGAATGCCATTGCTGGTCTAGTGGCTTCGAGCCAGGGATCAATTCACTGGCATGGAGAAAACATTGCCTCGCAACCCGCCTATGCCATTGTTCGCAAGGGGATTGCCCTTGCTCCTGAAGGTTGGCATTTGTTTACACAACAGACGGTTGAACAAAATCTGATGCTGGGTACGACCTCGTTAGCAGATAAAAAACGGATTCCAGAACTTCTTGAAAGTGTATTTACCTATTTTCCCCGACTCAAGGAGCGCCGGCGCCAGCGCGCGGGGACGTTGTCCGGCGGTGAGCGCCAGATGCTGGCCGTCGGGCGTGCATTGATGAGTGCCCCCGAAATTTTGTTGCTCGACGAACCTAGCCTCGGACTGGCGCCTGCGATTGTAGAGACGATGTACGAAACGCTGAGTGCCTTGCATGCCGCGGGCCTGACAATGCTGATAGCAGAGCAATCGGTCCAGTTGGCGCTCGAAGTCGCCGACTATGCCTACGTCTTGCAAACTGGGCGCACCGTACTGTCAGGCACCGCCGAAGCACTGTCCAATGACTCGCAAGTCCGCGAGATTTATCTAGGGATAACAGACGCGACGCAGGTTTGACGCCAGAGCCTGTCGAGGCCTGGAAAAGTTCCATCCCATCACTATTCATCGCGAATGGAATAGGATTTACTGGAAAATTCACTTACGGTTTTTTGAAAAATCCGGCAAAAGCTGCTTGTGCCTCGTCGGATTTCAGTCTTTGGGTAAACAGTCCGAGCTCGTAATCGAGGGCATCATGGATGGCTGGGCGATCCACGTGTTTGAGCATGCGTTTAGATAACTGTAGGGCTTCGGGCGGCAGGGCAGCAAGTTCTGCAGAGACTGCGTGTGCATGCTTTAAGGTTTCGCCGGCTGGCAAGACGCCACTGATCAAGCCCGCATCAAGCGCCGCCTGCGCAGTAAAGGCTTGCCCACGCAGCAACCAGTCTGCGGCGCGGCGGGAGCCGACGATTTTTGCAAGCAAAATGCTGGAGGCGCCTTCGGGGCACAAGCCAAGAGGCACAAAGGGAATCCGGAAGTTTGCATTCTCGGCGGCATACACAAAATCGCAATGCTGAAGCAAGGTCACACCGATACCGATAGCGCTGCCTTCGACCGCAGCAATGATAGGGAGATCACAGTCCACCAGACTTCTTAAGAAAGTCATTCCAGCGCTATCGCCGGGCGCACGCGGTGTTTGGAATTCCTTTAAGTCGTTGCCTGCAGTAAAGTAATTGTCTGCTCCGGTGAGCACAATCGCCCGAACGTCAGCGCGCTCTTGGGCGAGCGTGACCTGGCTGGCCAGGGATAAATAGGTCGCATTATCCAGAGCGTTACGTCGTGCGGACCGATTGATGGTGAGCGTCATAACGCCTTGCTCAAGATGTACCAGTACAGAGTCGCTCAAGCTCTTGCCTCTTTGGTTTGCAAGTTAAAAAAAAGCCCACCTCCGTGAGGAAGGTGAGCTTGGTTTGGCACCAGAATTAAGCGGGGTGCAGGTTAATCTCTGCTGCTGCCACCAAAAATTCCAAGGATCGCCAACAGATTAGAAAATACGTTGTAGACATCCAGGTAGATGGCAAGGGTCGCAACGACGTAATTCGTCTCGCCACCATTGACGACGCGCTGCAGGTCGATCAGCATGAAGGCCGAAAAGATTACGATTGCAACGACTGAAATCGTCAGCATTAGTGCAGGCAGATGCAGGAAAATGTTTGCCAGACTTGCCACAATCAGGATGATTACCCCAACGAACATGAATTTAGCCATGCCAGACAAATCGCGTTTAACGCTGGAGGCAAGTGTAGCCATCGTGCAGAACACAATCGCTGTTCCACCAAAGGCAAACATGACAAGCTGAGTGCCGTTACTCATTCCAAGCACAAAGCCCAGCATGCGTGAGAGCATGAGACCCATGAAGAAGGTAAACAGCAGCAGCAGGCCAACACCTAAAGAGCTATCTTTATTTTTTTCGATTGCGAACATTAAGCCAAAGGCACCGATCAGAAAGATGATCGCAGTCGTGCCAGGGCTTGTCGCCATGAATTGATTCAAGCCGCTTGTCATGCCGAGCGCAGCACCGAGCACGGTGGGGATCATTGAGAGTGCGAGAAGCCAATAGGTATTGCGCAAAACCTGATTGCGCACAACCTCTTGCGTGGCACCATAGGGGCTGCGTGAAAGGGTGGGGCGAAAATCGCTCATAAAGGACTCCTGTCTGTAAATTGGACTGAATGTTTAAACATTCTGGGTATCTGACCGAAAGCATACCTGACAGTTCCCTGAATGGCTAGGCTGTCAGTAAATAAAGTTTTAAAAAGTGATCCTTGGTTTTACGCTAGTCTGTGAGACCGTAAATCATGTCCTGCTGCCTGGTAGGCACGCCAGCGCGCGCGTGCGCTCGCTTTGTCCGCATCGTCCTCGGTCACAATCTCGAGTATCCGTGTAAGCGTTCCCACTGAAGGCGGGCATTGCTCATCGAGATTGAGCAACCAAGCGTCTGTGGATAATGTTGCAATGACTCGATCCAGATTGTCTGAGGCCAGGATAACCGGGGTGACTGCAGCCAGGGGATCTCCGGCCATGACATGTGGCACAAAGGCTGCATCATCTACGGCCCAGAGCTTCTGGTCAAAATCCTTTAATCGTTCTGCATCGCTACAGAAGACCAGAAGCGTTTTGCCGGCCAGATACTGCCTGAGCGTGGTTTGACACGCTTGTGACAGCTTGTCTGATGCACCAAAAGCAAAGTCGACACGCGCCATAACCGGACGTCGTTACGCTTGATTCAGCAAGAACTGAAACAGCAGGGGGACAGGGCGACCGGTCGAGCCCTTGGCCGCACCACCTTTCCAGGCTGTACCCGCAATGTCCAGATGCGCCCAGCGATAGGCTTTGGCGTAGCGCGAGAGAAAGCATGCCGCTGTGACTGCTCCGGCCGGTGGACCACCGATATTAGCCATATCTGCAAAGTTTGATTTCAGTTGTTCCTGGTACGCATCGTCCAGAGGCATGCGCCAGGCTGGGTCGCCTGCCTGTTTGCCAGCCTTGAGCAAAGCCTCGGCCAGCGCATCATCCTTGGAGAACAGGCCTGAATTGACACCCCCCAGCGCCACAACGCAGGCTCCGGTCAGCGTGGCAATGTCCACCACCATCGAAGGCTTGAAGCGTTCGGCATAGGTCAAGGCATCACACAGAATCAGGCGTCCCTCAGCATCCGTATTGAGAATCTCGATGGTCTGGCCTGACATGCTGGTGACCACATCGCCAGGCTTGTTCGCGCTGCCATTGATCAGGTTTTCGCACGAGGCAATGAGACCGACGACCTCGCCCGGGATTTCGAGCTGGGCAATCGCATGCAAAGTTCCCAGCACGCTCGCGGCACCACACATGTCAAACTTCATTTCGTCCATCGTGGCGGCAGGCTTGATCGAGATGCCGCCGGAGTCAAAGGTAATGCCTTTGCCGACCAGCACGACCGGACCCGTTGCCGTCTTCGCCGTCGTCTTCGCTGCTGTTTTTGAAGGTGTTGTCTTGCCTTTGTAGTGCATCACGATGAAGCGCGGCGGCTCGTCTGAGCCCTTTGCAACAGACAGGAACGAACCCATGCCAAGTGCTTCGATCTGTTTGCGATCCAGTACGCTCACTTTGATGGTCTTGAACTGACGCCCGAGTTTTTTAGCGGTCTCGCCAAGATAGGTCGGTGTGCATAGGTTGCCCGGCATATTGCCCAGGGTGCGCGCGAGCGACATGCCTTCGCCTAAGGCTGCGCCTTGTTTGAGGCCGAGCTCAGCTGCGGCCAGATCTGCCCGGTCGATCAGAATTGTGAATTTTTTAAGCTTGGGACGGGCATCTGGATCAGGTTTGCCAAAAGTCGCATCATAGTAATAGACGGCATCGCTCACGGACGACGCGGCCGAGCGGGCACGATCAGTCACTGTGGTTTCCGGGCATGCGATCGAAACCAGCGTGGACGTAGCCTCAGTCAGGCGGGCCTGAACACAGACGCTTGCGAATAATTGCTCAGCCTTTGCGTGCACGCGAGCACTGTATTCAGCCTGTTTGCCCAGTCCGACCAGAACCACGCGTGCGGCAGCCACGCCGGTCAGGCTGCGAAGCACGAGGGTCGTGTTCGCTTTACCCAGGAATTCGGCTTTGAGGACAGCGCGAATGGCACCGCCACTGGCTCGATCAATCACATCCGCTGCGGGACTGAGGACACCATCGGTAAAAATGCCAACTGAAAGAGCGGCTGTTTTGACCTGGTGAATGGAGACGGAGGTATGTGTGCAAAATTCCATGAGGATGCCTGTATGCGTCGAAGGGTATGTTCCTGATTATCACGCATTTTTTATCCTCTTGTGACGGGATCGTTTGTGTTTTAAAGGCCTTCAGGAAAGAAGCTTATGCAAATAAGTTATTTAGAATATTTTCTATATTACTTATAATGTGAATTCGATTGAGAGGTCCTCATGAACTTGCAGCAATTCCGTTTTGTACGAGAAACTATTCGTCGTGACTTCAACCTGACTGAAGCCGCACGTAACCTGTTTACATCACAGCCTGGTGTCTCCAAGGCCATCCTGGAGTTTGAAGACGAACTGGGTGTGCAAATCTTTGAGAGGCATGGCAAACGGATCAAAGGTCTCACCAAGCCTGGCCATGCCGTGGCACAGGTGGTAGACCGGATCATGCGCGAAATCGAAAATCTAAAGAAAGTCAGCGATGAGTTTGCGCGACGTGACGAGGGCAGTCTTGTGATTGCCTGTACACATACTCAGGCACGTTACGTCTTGCCTAAAGTCATCCCAGCATTTCGGCTGCAATTCCCTAAGGTGCGTTTATCCCTTGCAGAGGGTAGTCCCTCGCAACTGGCCGAGATGGTTCTGCATGAGCAGGCCGACTTGGCCATTGCAACCGAATCACTTGCCTTGACCCCGGGACTGGAAACCTTGCCTTGCTATACCTGGGAGCACACGGTGGTCGTGCGCCCCGACCATCCCTTGGTCGAACGTTCCCTGACGCCCGGTTTTGTTCTGACTTTGGCTGATATTGCAGCCTATCCACTGGTCACCTACGACAAGGCCTTTTCAGGACGTCGATCGGTCGATCAAGCCTTTGGAGCACAGGATTTACATCCTGACATCGTTCTGGAGGCGATCGATGCCGATGTGATTAAAACGTATGTGGACGTCGGTCTGGGGATCGGCATCATTGCGGGCGTTGCTTTTGAGGCGGTGCGCGATGCCAATCTGGTGAGCCTGCCCGCGGGCCATTTATTTGGGAGCCAGACTACGCGCGTTGGTATCAAGTCTGGGGTGTTCTTGCGTGACTATGTCTACACCTTCATTTCGATGCTGGCACCCGAGCTGAACGAAGATCGCGTGCGTGAACTTGTCGAGGGTAAACGCGAATAAGTATTATTCCGCTTGCATTTTAAATAGGAATCATTATCATTTGGTCTGAGACTTTAAAGGAGCAGATCCGATGAACGCAGTTAATATTTCCAATTTCAATCAGCCAGAGCTCAGCGCAGTCATTGTTGGCGCAGATCGCCTCGGCAACATTCCAAATCTCCTGCGCGATCACAATATTTCGATTACGCACCACATTAGCGGTCGCGATCCCTCTCATCAGAAAAAAACCTTGCAATTGCCCTCAGGCACTGAGCTTGTCATTTTATTGACAGATTTTTTAGGTCATAACGTGATGAAAACGTTCAGAAATGCCGCACAAAAAGGCGGAATTCGCGTTGTCGCCTGCAGGAGGTCGGTATGTGCGATGCAGCAGGCGCTTGAGCAGTGCGGTTTGTGTGGACTAGCGTGCCGAAGAGGCTTGGGGGACGTCTAGTCTTCGTGCGCCGGTAAAGCGCTTGTCCCAGTAGCGTTGATTCATGTTCTCGACACGTACCTTGCCGCCTGCGGCAGGGGAGTGAACAAAATGATCTTCGCCAATGTAGACGCCGACGTGCGAGTATCGACGGCCCAGTGTATTAAAAAACACCAGGTCTCCGACCTGCAAATCCTTGCGATTGACGTCATTGCCAAATTTGGCCATGTCATCCGAGCGTGGTGGTAATTTAAGCCCCAGGGACTGACTCGCCGAATAGCCAACCAGGCCACTGCAATCAAAACCCATATCGGGTGATTTTCCACCATAGCGATAGCGAATACCAAGCTGCGTCATCATATGTGCAGCAAGAGGGTGATTGATGTCCGCAGGGGGGACCCAGCTCCCGCCATTCTGAGTGCGGGCGAGGAATTCGCCAATTGGGTCATTCGAGCTACGCCAGTCGTATGAAGCGGAGTATCCAGAAATACCTGACCCCGCGGTTTTCTGCCCATCTACTCCTGCACAACCCACCAGAAAAAGGCCTGATAGGCAGGCGGCTATGACTCCTAGCCTCCTGATGGCCTGGATCTGTAACAGCGTGCGAGAGAGGGGCGAAGAAAATATCGTCATGCAGTCCTGATTGAAGCGGGCAAATAGCTACCCGTTTCGTGCTGAAATTTATTTACCGGGGATGGCAAGCCTCGTGCAAGCTTGACCTGCCACAATCATAGTCGAAAAATTGCAAATGATCTAAAAAACAAATTCGGAGACTGCCATGAATGCTGTGCAAGCCTTTCATCACCGCTCAATCCATGATCGCGATCAGTTCTGGACCAAGGAGGCGAGCGCAGTGCATTGGGAAACACCTTTTACGCAAGTTGTCGATGTTTCTAAGCTTCCCTTTGCGAAATGGTTTGTGGGTGGCCAGACTAATTTATGTTTCAACGCGGTCGACCGCTGGCTCGACAGCCGCCCAGACCAGCCCGCTCTGGTCTGGGTATCTACAGAGGTTGAGCAAGAACAGACCTACACCTATCGGCAGCTTCATCACGAAGTCAACGCCGTCGCGGCGATGCTGCAAGCGCAGGGCGTGGGTCAGGGCGATCGTGTACTGATCTATATGCCGATGATTCCAGCGGCGGTCTTTGCAATGCTCGCCTGCGCGCGGATCGGCGCTATTCATTCTGTTGTGTTTGGTGGTTTTGCCTCGGTGAATCTGGCACAGCGTATTGATGACGCCGCACCCAAAGTTATTGTCTGTGCCGACGCGGGTTCCCGGGGTGGCAAGGTCACGCCTTACAAACCCTTGCTGGACAAAGCTGTGTCTCTGTCGACGCGTCCACCCCATAAAGTCATCGTGGTTGACCGGGGACTGTTTGCGTTTGAGCCGGTGGCTGGCCGTGATCTGGATTACCAAACGTTGCGCACGCAATTCGATGGTGCCCAGATACCTGTGACCTGGCTGGAGTCGTCTGCCCCGAGCTATGTTCTCTATACCTCAGGTACCACTGGCAAACCCAAAGGTGTCCAGCGCGATACCGGTGGCTATGCGGTCGCGCTTGCCTCCTCCATGCAGCATATTTTTAATGGCAAGCCGGGTGACGTGTTTCTGTGTACCAGTGACATCGGCTGGGTCGTCGGACACTCCTATATTGTCTATGGCCCACTGATTGGCGGACAAACAACGATCCTGTATGAGGGCACCCCGATTAGACCGGACGGTGGCATTCTGTGGAATCTGGTTGAACGCTTCAAGGTCAAGACGATGTTTTCAGCCCCGACGGCGATCCGTGTGCTCAAAAAGCAGGACCCAGAATTACTTAAAAAATACGACTTGTCTTCATTGCGAGCGCTCTATATGGCGGGTGAGCCCCTGGACGAGCCGACCGCGAAGTGGATTTCTGAGGGGCTGGGCAAACCGATTATTGATAATTACTGGCAGACGGAGACAGGTTGGCCAATTTTGGCTGGACAGCCTGGGATTGCGGATGTTGCCACCAAGTTTGGTAGCCCTTCGTTCCCCGTGTATGGTTTTGACGTACGGGTGATTGACGAGCAGACCGGAAAAGACCTTGGTCCCAACCAGAAAGGGGTGCTGGCGATTGTCCCACCACTGCCACCTGGTGCTATGACCACGATCTGGGGCGACGACAGCCGTTTTGTTGAGACCTATTTTTCTACCATACCTGGCCGTCAGGTTTACTCCACTTTTGACTGGGGTCTTTACGATGACGACGATTATTTCTTTATCCTGGGTCGCACTGATGATGTCATTAACGTGGCAGGTCATCGCTTGGGAACACGCGAAATCGAGGAATCAATCAATTCGCACTCTTCGGTGGCTGAATCTGCTGTGGTCGGAATTGCTGACCAGCTCAAAGGTCAGGTGGCTGTTGCTTTTGTCGTGCTCAAAGATCCCCGTCTACTCGAGATGGATGGCGCGACGCAGAGGCTTGAACGCGACATCATGAAGTGCGTGGATGAGCAACTCGGCGCGGTCGCCCGGCCGGCGCGGGTACGCTTCGTCACCACCCTGCCAAAGACGCGGTCTGGTAAAGTACTTCGCCGGGCGATCGTCGCGGTGTGCGAAGGACGCGATCCCGGTGATCTCACCACAATCGAAGACCCAACCGCACTTGAACAAATAAAGGAATCCCTATGAAAACGAAAGCAACTCTTACCGATGCCGATGTCTCCAAAATGCTTGCTGCAGCCAAGGCATGTGCCAATCAGAACAACTGGGCGGTGACGATTGCGATTGTGGATGACGGCGGACACCTCTTGGGTCTGCAACGTCTGGATGGCGCAGCGCCAATGTCCGCGCATATCGCCCCAGCCAAAGCACACACCTCTGCACTGAGCCGCCGTGAGACAAAAATCTACGAAGACATTATCAATAACGGCCGTACTGCGTTCCTGACGGCTCCGACCGTTCAAGGCATGCTCGAGGGCGGATTGCCGATTGTGATCGATGGACAGGTCATTGGTGCAGTAGGTGTGTCGGGTGTGAAATCCTCTGAAGATGCACAGGTCGCACAAGCAGGGATCGATGCACTGACTGCCTGATGCAGCCTTCCTGCCTGTAGGTTTTACAGCACAGATTTACCCGCCTGCGCGTGCGTGACTCTGTTGCTGTAAGCAAGCAGTAAGAGCACGCGTTTAACGTCCGGAACAAGCCCTGCAAAATGATCTTTTGCAATCATTCTAAAAACATTCAGGGTAATGAGGAGATACTAATTCATGTCCAATTCAATTGAATCCGTTATGGTCGAGACGCGTGTTTTTCCGCCGCCGCAGGATTTTGTCCAGCAGGCGAATGTCTCCGGCCCCGCCGCATACCAGGCTTTACTAGAGGAGTCAGATCGCGATCCCGAGGGCTTTTGGGGGCGCCTGGCACGCGAAAATTTATCCTGGACCAAACCGTTTACCCAGGTGCTCGACGAATCGCGGGCACCTTTTTATCGGTGGTTTGGAGATGGTGAACTCAACGTCTCTGAGAACTGCCTGGATGCCAATCTCAAAAACGGCAACGCAAACAAAATCGCCATCATTTTTGAAGCAGATGGCGGCGAAGTCAAAAAAATCACTTACCAGCAACTTTACGATCAGGTCTGTCAATTCGCGAATGGCCTGAAGTCACTCGGGTACAAGCTTGGTGATCGCTCTGTCATCTACCTGCCAATGTCGATCGAGGCAGTCGTCGCCATGCAGGCCTGTGCACGACTCGGGATCACGCATTCCGTTGTGTTTGGTGGTTTTTCAGCCAAGAGTTTGCATGAGCGTATTACTGACGTGGGCGCAAGCCTCGTCATTACTGCTGACGAACAGATGCGCGGCGGTAAAGCCATTTCGCTCAAGCCTGCTGTCGACGAAGCCTTTGCCATGGGCGGCTGTGAGGCTGTGCGTCACTGTATCGTCTACAAGCGTACCGGCGGCAAGGTCGCCTGGGATGAAAAGCGCGACCTCTGGATGCATGAGCTTGCAGACAAGCAATCAAAGATTTGTGCCCCTGTTCCGGTCAATGCTGAGCATCCCTTATTTATTCTCTATACCTCAGGTTCGACAGGTAAACCAAAAGGCGTGCAGCACTCCTCGGGTGGCTATTTGCTCTGGGCCAAGCTCACCATGCAGTGGGTATTCGATGCTAAGCCCAGCGATGTATTCTGGTGTACGGCCGATGTGGGTTGGGTGACCGGTCACACATACATTACTTATGGGCCACTGGCCGCAGGCCTGACGCAGGTTGTGTTTGAAGGCGTTCCGACCTATCCGGACGCTGGACGTTTCTGGAAAATGATCCAGGATCATAAGGTTTCGATTTTCTATACCGCACCGACTGCGATTCGCTCCCTGATCAAGGCCGCAGACGCAAACGATGCGCACCATCCTAAATCCTATGATATGACCAGCCTGCGCTTGCTGGGCTCGGTCGGTGAGCCAATTAATCCTGATGCCTGGATGTGGTATCACAACAATGTGGGTGGCGGACGCTGCCCGATCGTCGATACCTGGTGGCAGACCGAGACGGGTGGCCACATGATCACCCCACTGCCCGGTGCAACACCTCTGAAACCCGGCTCCTGCACAACGCGTTTGCCAGGCATTACTGCTGCCATCGTGGACGAAACAGGTGGAGATGTCGAGCCCGGTCACGGTGGATTCCTGGTGATCAAGCGCCCTTGGCCGTCGATGATTCGCAACATCTGGGGTGACCCGGATCGCTACGTTTCGAGCTATTTCCCTGCTGAACTTGGTGGCTATTATTTAGCTGGCGATGGTGCGCAGTGCGATAAAGACGGTTGCTTCTGGATCATGGGTCGTATCGATGACGTGCTGAACGTTTCGGGTCATCGTCTGGGCACAATGGAAGTTGAATCCGCACTCGTCTCGCATGCGTTGGTGGCAGAAGCTGCCGTTGTGGGGCGTCCGGATGCAACAACTGGCGAAGCCGTTGTTGCATTTGTGGTGCTCAAGCGCACACGTCCCGAGGGTGAGGAAGCGATTGCAATCGGTAAACAGCTGCGCGACTGGGTCGCCAAAGAAATTGGACCGATTGCCAAGCCTAAAGAAATTCGTTTTGGTGATAACTTGCCTAAAACGCGTTCGGGCAAGATCATGCGCCGTCTGTTACGTGTTGTAGCAAAAGGTGAAAAGGTCACTCAAGACGTATCGACTCTTGAAAACCCAGCTATTCTCGATCAGTTATCCACGCCGGTGTAGCTGTATGCATGGCTAGTTGAAGGGTGAGAGTGCATAGAAATTGAATGCATTGAAATTGAATGCATTGAAATCTAAATACATAAAAAGGGGATCTGAAATCAGATCCCCTTTTTAATGCATTAAAAAGCTTCGATTTTTTTGTGTTGGTGCTGATTTTTACTGAACAGACGTTATTTTAATGACGACCTGTTTGGTGACAAAACTGAAACTTAAAATTTCGGACGTCCATCCGTAAGCTTGCGCGGCTTCAGTAAAGGCCTTGTATTCATCTTCGCGCCAGGACGTGTTGCCGATGTACTCGTCAAACACGATAACCGTGCCCACAACGATTTGGGAGGCGAGCGCGTCCAGGACGGTTTTAGTCGAGCTGTATAAGTCGCAATCAATGTTTATGAATCGGATTGGACCTGATTTTTTCTTGATGA